>MWBB01000046.1 GCA_002068835.1 Acidobacteria bacterium ADurb.Bin340
CGGGTGGGTGATACGGCGGCCATCGCCTTCTTCCGGCTGGACCTGGGCCTTTCGGGCCTCCAGCCCCGCATGATGGCCTTCCGCGTGGCGGGCATCTTCCAGAGCCACATCGGCGAGTACGACGCCCGCTGGGCCTTCATCCACCTGGACGATGCCAAGGCCCTGGCCCGCACGGATCAGGCGGAGATGATCGAGGTGAGCGCCATGAACCTCGCGGCCATCGACCGGGCCAAGCCCGCGGTGCTGGAGGCCCTGCGGGGGCTCGACGTGGGCGCCCCCGTGGCCACGGACCTGCGGGATTCCAACCGGGCCCTCTTCGCGGCGCTGAAGCTGGAGAAGTGGCTCTTCTCCGCGGCTTTCGGTCTCATCGTGCTGGTGGCCGCCTTCAACATCATCGCCAGCCTCGTGCTGCTGGTGACCGAGAAGCGCCGCGACCTGGGCGTGCTGCTGGCCCTGGGCGCCACGCCGGGGCAGATCCAGCGGCTCTTCGAGCTGCAGGGCCTGCGCATCGGCGCCGTGGGCACCGCCTGGGGCCTGGGCCTGTCCGTGCCCCTCTGCTGGGTTCTGGACCACTTCCGCCTCGTGAGCCTGCCCAAGGCGGTCTACGACTTCATCACCTACGTGCCCTTCCGCCTCTACCTTTCGGATGTGCTGCTGGTGGCAGTCTTCCCCATCCTGGTGGCGTGGCTGGCCTCCCGCTATCCGGCGCGCCGGGCCGCCCACGTGAACCCTGTCGAGGCCCTCCGGGCCGAGTGAGCCGCACCCCATGGCCCTTCCGATCCAGCCCCTCGCCCGCCCCTACCTCTTCGTGGACACGGAGACGGGAGGCCTGGATCCCCAGCGCCACAGCCTGCTCTCCATCGGACTGGTGGTGGGCGATGCGGGACAGCCGCGCCACACCCTGGAGGTGCTGCTGAAGCACGACACCTACGTGGTGGACGGCCCGGCGATGAAGGTGAACCGCATCGACCTGGCCTCGCACCACGTCCGCGCCCTGGAGGGCCCCACCGCCCTTTCAGTGCTGGAGGTCTTCCTGGGCCAGTACTTCCCCTGCAGGCACGACCCCATCACCCTCGTGGGCCACAACATCGCCTTTGACCGGGCCTTCCTGAAGCGCTTCTGGGAGGCCCAGGGCCAAGCCTTCGAGCCGAGGTTCAGCCACCGCCTCATCGACACCCACAGCCTGGCGGCGGGGCTGCGGGATGCGGGCCGCCTGGACCTGGAGGACCTCTCCAGCAGCGCCCTCTTCGCCCATTTCGGCATCGCGATCCCCGAGGACCAGCGCCACACGGCCCTGGGCGATGCCCTGGGCACCTTCCACCTCTACGGGAAGCTCGTGGAGCTGGCCCGATGATCGGCCAGGCTCTGTCGATCGAGAACCTCCACAAGACCTATGAGGGGGCGGAGCATCCGGTCTTCGACGGCTTCAGTCTCGATGTGGAGGCGGGGGCCCTGGTGGCCGTGGTGGGCGTGTCCGGCGTGGGCAAGACCACCCTGCTCAACTGCATCGCGGGCCTGGACGGCTGGCAGGGCGGTGGCATCCGGGTAGGCGACGAGGCAGTGCCCCTCGGAAACCCCGAAGCCCTGGCCCTGTTCCGGCGGCGCCATGCGGGTCTGGCCTTCCAGCAGCCGCACCTGCTGCCGGAGTTCACGGTGCTGGAGAACCTGCTGATGCCCTTCCGGATCGCGGGTGCCGTGACGGCCGAGGATGATGCCTGGGTGCGGGAACTGTTGGGCCGGGTGGGGCTGGCGGGCTTCGAGGACCGTTTGCCCGGCACCCTCAGCGGCGGCCAGGCCGCTCGGGTGGGTCTGGCCCGGGCCCTGGTGCGGCGGCCTTCCCTCTGGCTGCTGGACGAGCCCACAGGGAACCTGGATCCGGATACGGCGATGGAGGTCTTCGAGGTGCTCCTCAAGCTCCACGCGGAGCTGCGCCCCACCACCCTGCTGGTGACCCACAATCCCGAACTGGCGGCCCGCTGCCAGCGCACCGTCCGTCTGGGGCATCCGGTGGTGTAGGCAAACGGGGGGTTGGAGGCATCCAAGGGGCATGCGCGTTCTGGCCCTCCTTCTCGGATCCATGTTCCTCGCCGCGGCGGAGCCTTTGCCGGTGGTCCCCCAGGTGGACCTGGCCCGCTACATGGGTACCTGGCATGAAGTGGCGCGGCTGCCCAACCGCTTCCAGCGGGGCTGCGGCTGCACCTCAGCGACCTACACCCTGCGCGAGGATGGCCGGGTTTCGGTGCTGAACCAGTGCCGGACCCCCGGAAAGAACAAGGCCGTGCGGGGCTGGGCCAAGGTGGTGGACCGCAGCACCAACGCCAAGCTCAAGGTGACCTTCTTCTGGCCCTTCTTCGGGGACTACTGGGTGCTGGCCCTCGACCCGGACTACCGCTGGGTGCTGGTGGGCACGCCCAACCGCAAGTACCTCTGGGTGCTCTCTCGCACGCCGCGGCTGGAGGAGGCCACCCTCCGGGGCCTGCTGGAGCGGGCGCAAACCCTGGGCTTCGACACTTCCCGCATCCTGCGGACGGAACCCTGCGACCCGCCACTCAGCCCGCGATGAGCCGCACCAGGGGCACCACGGCCAGGCTGCACACCACGCCGGAGTAGAAGGACACCAGGGTGTAGGCCCGGCCGCTGTGGGCCTGCACGAAGGGCAGCATCACGTCCATGCTGGTGGCGCCGCCGAGGTAGATGGGCAGGTAGGGGTTGAGCCGCGCGGCCAGGGGCGCGCTGAGGATGGCGAGCAGCTCCCGGGCCACGTTGTGGATGAAGGCGAGGATGGAGAGCAGCACGAGGCCCCGTTCCGCCAACAGCACGGAGGAAAGCGAGTACCAGCCGAGCCCGGCGTGGAGCAGCAGGCCTTCCCGGAGGGTGAGCTTGGTGAGGAGCCCCACCAGCAGGCCCGAGCCCAGGCTCAGGGCGATGTTGGCTACGGGCACCAGCAGCAGGTGGGGCGGGAGCTTGCGCAGGTCCAGGTGGTGGGCCTCCACACCCAGGTCGAAGCCCACGAAGAGCAGCAGGGCCCAGAGGATCCAGGTGGTGGCCGCATCCACGGGAAGCCGGGCGGCGAGGCTGGCGGGCAGCAGGGCCAGGAGTCCGAAGCCCAGGGCGATGCAGCCGCCGTTGAGGGCCACGGAACGCAGGGCCGCCTTGCCATGGCCAGGGCCCGTGGCGTCCCCGTGGGCCTCCAGCTTCGGATGGCGGCGCAGCAGGCCCGCCAGGGCGAAGATCCCGGTGAACAGGAGGAGCAGCAGCAGGCTGGAGCCGACGGCCAGCAGGAACACCCCGGCGTCCTGGGCGAAGAGGTTCCGGTGCAGGGCCAGCTTGGCGCCCATGACCCCCAGGAGCACGGCAATGGTGGCCTTGGTGAGGTTCCGGTTCCAGGTCACGGCCCAGGCCACGCGCCGCCATCGCCAGCCCGCCAGCCCGCCCAGCACCAGCACCCCGAAGAGGATCAGCATGTCCATGCTTCAACCCTACCTCGGACGCCCTTCAGCTTCCGCGGCGAGCTAGGAGCCTGTCCGAGCATTCGCAGGGAGCCGCGTTGAGCGCAAAGGGCTTCCAGGCAAGGAAGGGTGCGCAGGGCGATGTGGGGCCATCGGTCAAGCGCCCTGACACCGCACGGGAGCCCTTTGCACTCAACCCTTTGGGCTGGGGCGGCGGGCGTCGCCTGGGTGCGTCAGGCGCCTCGTCCGTAGATCCAACTACGGTCTTCGGCGCCTTCCTTCCCATGCTCGCCCGGCGCTCCCAGCGCGGCCCCTTCCAATACTTGGACAGGCTCCTAGATCATCCAGGGTCCGCAGGAGGCGGGCCAGGCTGAAGGGCTTGGGCAGGAAGCGCAGGTAGGGATCCGCGGCCAGTTCGGCCTCCAGGCCTTCCAGGCCCCGACCGCTGGCCAGGATCACGGGCAGGTGGCGGTCCCGGGCCCGGATGCGGCCCAGGAGCTCCAGGCCTGTGCAGCCGGGCATGAGGTGGTCCGTCACCACCGCATCGAAACCACCCTCCTGGATGCGGAACCAGGCGTCCTCGCCGCTGCTGGCCTCCACCACGCGGGCGCCCCGGGCTTCCAGGGCCTCGGCCACGGTGGCGCGGATGCCGGCCTCGTCCTCGGCCACCAGGATGCGAAGGCCCTCCAGGCGAAGGGGGCGTTCCGGCCGTTCGGGGGCCGAGGCGCGGGCGGCTCCTTTTGCGGGATTGAGGCGGATGCGGAAGGTGGTTCCCTGGCCCCAGGCGGAATCCACGGACAGGTCGCCTCCGTGGGCCAGAACGATGCCCCGCACCATGGCCAGGCCCAGACCGGTGCCTTCGCCGGGGCCCTTGGTGGTGAAGAAGGGCTCGAAAATCCGGGCCTTCACATCCGGAGTCATGCCTATGCCGTTGTCCTGGACCTGCAGTTCCACGCCCGATTCCAGAGGCCGGGTCCGGATCTGGACCACCCCGCCAGCCGGCAGGGCGTCCCGGGCATTCACCACGAGGTTCACCAGCACCTGTTCCAGCTGGATGGGATCTCCCAGAACGGCCGGGAGCCCTTCGGCCAGGTCCGTGTCCAGTTGCACCCGGGCGCCGACCACCTTGCGCAGGAGGTGCAGGGTCTCCTCCACCACGGCGTTGAGGTCCGTGGGCTTCTGTTCCGTCGTGGTGGGACGGCTGAAGGCCAGCAGGGCCCGGGTGGTTTCGGCGCAGCGCCGGGCGGCTTCTCCCGCCCGGGACAGATGGCGGCGGGCAGGATGGGCGTCGTCCAGATGGTCCAGGCCCAGGTCCACCTGCCCCAGGATGGCCGTGAGCTGGTTGTTCACGTCGTGGGCGATGCCCCCGGCCAGGGTGCCGACGGTTTCCATCTTCTGGGCCTGGCGGAGCTGATCGTGGAGGGCTTCCCGTTCCAGGCGGGCCGCGTGGGCAGCTTCCAGGGCCCGGCCCAGGCTCTGGACCTCCCGGATGGACGAGACGGGCACTTCCGGAGTTTCGGCGCGGCCCAGGGCTTCGGCGGCGGCTCCCAGGGCGCCGAGGGGCTGGGCGACCTTCCGGGCCAGGCGGAAGGCCTGCCAGCTGGACAGGAGGCCCAGCATCAGGGCCACGCCTCCGGCGACCAGGGCCCGGCGACGGGGATCCGAAGCCAGGTCCTCTTCGGGAACCGCGAGAACCAGGAACCAGGCGAGACCGGGCCGCTCCAGGCGGCGGCCCTGGCCGTGGTAGCGGTGATGGCGGCCCAGCCCTTCCATGGCGCTGGGGCGACCTGCACGGTGGGCTTCCAGGAGGGATTGGGCCCAGGGATAGCGCTCGGGACCGATCGGCTGGAGGAACGCGGACCGCCGGGCCGCCACGGGTCCGGTTCCAGCGAGGACCGGCGCAGCCATGACCCTTCCCTGGAGGTCAACGGCCAGAGCGGTGGCTCCAGGCGTGGGGCGGATGCGCCGCAGGCTTTCCGTGACCTCATCGAGCAGCACGTGCACGGCCACGGCACCCTGCAGGGTTCCCTGGGCGTCGCGGACAGGCACCACCCAGGCCAGGCCGGGGCGCCCCTCCTGGGTGCCGAAGAAGGTGAAGGGCTCGATCCAGTGGGCCGTCTGGGCTGAGACTGCAGCGGCGTACCAGGGGCGGCTCCGGAAATCGAGGGTCGGAATCCCCTGGATGATGGAAGGAACCCCTGCGCCACCTTCCACGAACAAGCGGGGATAGTGCCATGCGCCCCCCTTCTGGTCGGTGGTCCACCCCTGCAGGTGATTGCCGGTGCGGGCGAGGCCGAAACTGCGGCCGTCGGATCGCACCAGATTGAGACCCGCCAGCCGGGCCCCGAGCGGGCGGGCCACCGGGACCAGGGTTCGCCAGCAGTGTTCCCCATCGAGGGGGTCCAGGGCGCCCCCGCTCCAGAGGTCGGCCGCCATCCGGCCGAGGTGTTCCAGGTCCTCCAGGCTTCCGCCGAGCTCCCGCTCCAGGTGGCCCAGGTCCGCCGCCACCCGCGCCTCCGCCTGAACCCGCGATTGGCGGGACAGCTCCATCCACACGAAACCCGCGCCCAGCACCAGTGCCGCCACCACCGGGAGCACCTGTTCCCGGAGCAGGAGGCGCCGGAGGGTGGTCACCGCAGGCGTTCCGCCAGGGCCCGGGCCGCCCGGCCCCGGTGGCTGAGGGTGTGCTTCACGCGGCTGGCCAGTTCACCGAAGGTCTGGGTGAAGCCTTCGGGAACGAAGATGGGATCGTAGCCGAAACCCTGGGTGCCCCGGGGTTCGAAGGCCAGGCTGCCCTCCACGGCGCCCCCGACGGTGAGGGGCTGGCCCTGCGAAGGCGCCAGGGCGAGCACGCACACGAACCGGGCAGTGCGAGGGGCCTCCGGTGGCATCAGGCTCAGGAGCCGGCGATTCTTGTCGGCGTAGTCGGCAAGGTCCGGCGCAAAGCGGGCGCTCAGCACGCCGGGGCCTCCCCAGAGCGCGTCCACGCAGAGGCCCGAGTCATCCGCCAGCACGCCTTCCACCGCCTCGGTTCCGTGGGCGGCCCACCAGTCCCGGGCGAAGGTGGCCTTCTGGAGCGCGTTGTCCTGGAAGAAGGCCCCGGATTCAGGGATCTCGGGCGCTTCGGGCGGCCAGAGCACGAAGCTGAAACCCGGCAACAGTTCCGCCAGTTCCTGGGCCTTGTGGGCGTTGCGGGAGGCAAGAAGGAGTTTCATGGGGATGAGGATGGGCCCGGTCCCCGCCGGTGTCCACCGTTCAGGAGCCGACCACTTCGCTGTACCACCCCCGGGCCCGCTCGGGCGTCAGGTCGCCGTGGATGAGGGCCCGGCCATCCCGGAACAGCATGATCCGCCAGGCTCCCTCGGAGCCCGAGAGGGCCAGTTCCGTGAGCTTCCAGGGCTGGCCCGTGCGGGCCTCCAGCCGGACCTGGAGGTTTTCCAGGTCCAGGCGTCCGGGAGGGTTCACCCGGATCTGCACGCCGTCCAGTCCGCAGAGACGGCTGGCCCGCAGGCTCCAGCGGGCCTCCAGGAATTCCGTGACCTTCCCGGCGCAGAAGCGGCAGCGGGTGGCCGGGGGCTTCAGGAACTGCCGTTCATTGCGCCAGAGGTCGAAGCGGACCAGCTCCGCGTGGGGTTGTTCCCCCGCGAGCACCTTCACGGCCTCCAGGGCGGCCCAGCTGGCGGCAACGCCCACGGCGGGGCCCAGCACCCCGGCGCTGTCGCAGGTGTCCACATCGCCGCTGGCGGGGGGTTCCTCCATGAGGCAGCGGAGGCAGGGCGTTTCCGGAGGGTGGAGAGGCCAGACCACAGCCTCGGAGCCCAGGGCGCCGCAGTAGATCCAGGGGGTGCCCGTGAGGATGGCCAGGTCGTTGAGGAGGAAGCGGGCCTCGAAGTTGTCGGTGCCATCGCAGATCAGGTCGAAGCCGGTGAGCAGCTCCCGGGCATTGCCGCTGGTGAGGTCGGCCACCACGGGGCGCAGCTCCACGCCGCTGTTGGCCTCCCGCAGCCGGGCGGCGGCCGCCTGGGCCTTGGGCCGCAGCACGTCGGATTCGCCATAGAGGAGCTGGCGCTGGAGGTTCGTGGTTTCCACGATGTCCCGGTCCAGCAGGGTGAGATGGCCGACGCCGGCCCGGGCCAGCCAGGCGGCGATCACCGAGCCTGTGGCTCCCAGGCCCACGATGGCCACCCGCTTTGATCGCAGACGGGCCTCCCGTTCGGCTCCAAGGAAAATGCGCTGCTTGGCGTAGCGGTCCATGGGTCCAGCCTAAACGATAAGGGGCGGGCCGAAGCCCGCCCCTTCCGGAAGCGTTTCCGCTCAGTGGCTGGCGCCCTGCTCGGCCATGGCCTTCTCGTACTCGGCCTGGAGGCGGGTGGCGTCGGAGATGGCGAACTTGTAGACGTATTCGAAGCGGTCGGTGCCCTTGGTGAGGCCGATGATCACTTCGTAGACGCCCTCGGCCACCACCTCGAAGGGGCTGGCGATGACGTTGAAGGTGCCTTCCTTGGCGCCTTCGGGGATCTGCACGTCGCTGTCGCGGATGATGTCCTTGCGCTCGCCGTTGGGGGCCACCACGGAGAAGCTGAACTTGAACTGGCCGTCCATCCGGCTGAAGCGGGTGTAGAAGCACACCTTGGGCAGCACGAAGGGCACCTGGGGAACCACGATGTGGTGGTCGTAGATGCCCATGAGGGAAGTCTTGCCGCCCATCTCCGAGCGGATGTCGTCACAGAGAAGGGTGAATTCGTGTTTGGGGGCCTTGATCTGAACTTCCTGCATGGAAACTCCTGGGTGAAGGCCCAGTCTACCGTTCCGGGTCCCTTGGGCCAAAAGGAAAGTCCGGGGGTGCCGGGCGGGGCCCAGGGTATCGTGGAGGGTCCACTGGAGGTGCGCGTGGTTCGATGGCTTTGCATCCTGCTCGCTTCGCTGGTCTTGCAGGCCCAGGCCCCCCATGGGGCCGGGGAGCGGACCCTTCGGTTGCAGGTGCTGGCCACGGCCGATGTCCACGGTCAACTGATGCCCGAGGACACCTTCACCCGTCGCCCCGCCGATCAGGGTTGGGCCCAGCTGGCCACCCTCGTCCGGGAGCTGCAGGCCCACCAGCCCAACACCCTGCTGGTGGATGCCGGGGATGGCCTGCAGGGGCAGCCTGTGTCCTACCTGCGTGCCCGGGTGCGTCCGGACCTGCCGGAGCCTTCGGTTGCGGCCCTGGCGAGCCTGGGGTGCCATGCGGCCGTGGTGGGCAACCACGATTTCGATTGGGGGCTGCCCTACCTGCGGCGGGTGGACGAGGAGGCGATCTTCCCCATGCTGGCCGCCAATGTGGTGGATGGAACCGGCAAACCGGCCTTCACGCCCTATGTGGTGCAGGAAGTCGCAGGCTTGCGGGTGGGCATTCTGGGATTGACGACTTCCGCCCTGGAGCGCATCGCCGAACCCGGTGTCCTGGGCCCGCTGAAGGTGGTGGATGCTCTCGAAACGGCCAGGAACCTGGTGCCTCGGCTTCGCCAGGAGGAGCGGCTGGACCTGCTGGTGGTGGTCTTCCATTCGGGGGCCGGCCGCAGCGGCGCCCAGCCCTTCGAGGAGCACCAGGGCCAAACCCTGGCGGAGGGGGTGCCGGGCATCGATCTGCTCGTGCTGGGCCACAGCCACAGCCAGGAGGCCCGAACCCAACGCGGGGTGCCCATTCTTCAGCCTCCGCCCTTCGGGCGGGGCCTGGGCGTGGCTGAGCTGGACCTTCGGCGGGAGGGCAAGCACTGGAAGGTGGATCAGGCACGGCTCCGTCTGGAAACGATCCGCCCTGGGACCGAAACGGATCCCGTGGTGCTTTCGGCCACCTCGGAGTTGCGGGCCCTGGCCGACACCTATCTGGACACCCGGGCAACGGAATTGGCCATGGACCTGGATGGGCGCTGGAGCCGCATGGAGGATTCGGCCCTGGTGCAGCTCATCCACCGGGTGCAGCGGGAGGCCACCGGAGCCCAGCTTTCGGCGGCGCCCAGCCCGGGCCTCCGCTACTTCGTCCCCAAGGGGCCCGTGTCCGTGCGCGCCCTGTGGGCCCTGGCCCCCTACGAGAACCGGGTGGCCCGCATCCGCGTGACCGGGGCCCAGGTCCGCGCCTGGCTGGAGCATGCGGCCCGCTACTACCAGCCCAGCCACCAGTCCCGGCTCTACAACCCCGAAGTGGCGGGCCACGATTTCGATCTGCTGGATGGGGTGGACTACGCCCTGGACCTGTCCCGCCCCGTGGGCAGCCGGGTTGCGCGCCTCACCCGGGATGGCCATCCCGTGCGGGACGATCAGGTGTTCACCCTGGCCCTTTCCACCTACCGCCTCAATGGGGGCGGAGGCTACCTGGAGGCCGTGGGGCTGAAGCCTGGCCAGGCCGAGTTCGTGAGCCCTGCCACCCTGCGCAACCTCCTGCTGGAGTACGTGCTCGCTCGGCCCCGCCTGGACATCCCACTCCGCAATCACTGGCGCACCATTCCCTGGCTGGACCGGGACCGGGTGCTCAAACAGGCGATGTAGCCGATCCCATGCTGCCGTTCGCGGCTCCTCCGCATCCCGCGCCCGCACCGCCTCCGACCCTTCCAGCCGCCCTGCGGCGCGCCTGGGCTGCGGCCCTGGGCGAAGCCAGCCGCAAGGGGCAGCCGCCCCGGCTTCCGGAAGGCTTGCCTGTCCCGGAGGCCTGGCCCGAGGGGCATCCCCAGCGCTGGGTGGCCGCGGCGCTTCAGGCCGCAGCCCGGGGGCGAACCGGAGAGCGGGTCTGGGCGGAGTCCGTGAAGGCCCTGCACCGGGATCTCCGCGCGCTGCCCCGGGGCGCCGCGAAGGTGGAACGCCTCGAAATCCTGGCGGACCTGATGATCGCCCAGGGCCTTCCGTCCGCGGCCTATCGGGATGCCGCCCTGCTCCTGCGGATCGAGGCGGGCCGGAAGCCGGATCTCGTCCTGGAGCGGGAGGCCCTGGAAGCCCTCAAGGACCATTGGGGCGACTGGCTGGAGGCGCCCCGGCGCGGGGCCACCTTGGCGTGGGCGGAGCATCTCGCGGGGCTCTGGGCCCGTCGTCCGTCCTCGGAACTCGCCGAGGCGATGGCGCCCGCCTTCCAGTCCCACGCGCCCAGGCTCTGGGAATTCGTGGGACGGAACGGCACGGCCCAGGTGCGCGAACAGCTGCGGGATCTGCTGGGGAGTGTGGATCCCGGGGACCTGCTGGATCGTGTGGGCCCCCGCCTGCTGGCGGACTGGATGGGGCCTCTGCAGCAAGGGCCCTGGGGCGGAACCGTTGCGGCCCTGTGGTCCCGGCTGAAGGCCCTGGAGCGGACGCGGCTGCCCTTTGGGGACCGCCTGTCCCTGGCCCAGGCGGCTGGAGACTCCGGGGAGGTGCGTGATCTCCTGAAGGAGGGGCTGCTGGGCGCCGATGGGGACGTGCGCCGCACCTGTCTCGAACGACTGATCCGGATGCCCCAGGCGGAACTGATGGATCTCGCCGAAGCCCAGATCACGGCGCTGCCTGCGGAGGATCCCCTGGCGAAGGCCTGGGCCACGGAGCGGCCTGGGAGGTCCAAGCCTGTTCCGGGAGGGGCCCCGCCGGAGAATCGGGGCTGGCCGACCCAGGACCCCTCCCGCTGGAAGGCCTGGGAGCAGGCCCTGGAGGACCTGGAGGAGGGGCGTCGCGGCCCCCTGGAAGCCTTCGCCCGGGAAGAACTGGCCCTGGCCCTGCGGGCGCCGGAGGCCCCCCATCCGGAGCTCCTGGAGGCCCTACTCTATGGACTGGTGGCGGGCGCCCTGCGGGAACGGGACTGGGAGGGCGCAGTGGCCCACCTCGAGGCCCTGGAACCCCTGCGTCGCCGCCTGCAGCCGCCCCACCCGAAGGTGGAGGCCGGGTTCCAGGAAGTCCGGAGCACCGCGGAGCGGAGTGCCCGCCTCATGGCCCTGCTGGGCTCTGCGGCGGAACCCTGATGTTTGTCCTCGGCATCACGCCTGGACGCGGCTTCGAACCCGAAGCCTGGCGGGCGGTGCTCGGAAGCGGCGTGGACGGCCTGCTGGTCCGCGAGAAAGGGCTGGATGCCCGGCCCCTGCTGGAGGCGGTGCGCTTCTGCCAGGGGGAGGCGCCGGGGGTGGAAGTGTGGGTGGCCGGGCGGCTGGATGTGGCCCTGGCCGCAGGTTGCGGCCTCCACGCGCCCGAAGGCCACCCGGATCTGCCCCCCGGACAAGTGCCCCTTTCCCGGCCCCTCCACGGCCTGGATCAGGCCCCGGCGCGACGGGGAGCGGATCAGCTCCTGCTTTCTCCGGTGTTCGCCACGCCGGGCAAGGGTCCGGCCCTGGGTGCCGAAGGGCTCCATGCCTGGCTGGAGGCCCTGCCGCCCACCGGGGCCCGGCTGCTGGCCCTGGGAGGCATCGAACCCGCCAACCTCGGGACGCTGCGCCATCCACGGCTTGGGGGCGTGGCCCTCATCCGCGCCCTGTGGGACTCCGCGGACCCGGCCCGGCTGGTCCAGGATCTCCGGGCCGCCTGGGCATGACGGGGGCATGACCCCGCGCCGATACACTGTTTCCGGAGGCGTCCATGGACATGCCGGAACCCCTGCGCGAGCTTGTGGACCAGCTGGGTGAAGCCCTGGTGCGCGCCCTGGCCACGGATCCCGCTTCCCGGGAGCTGGTGGGCCGGATCCAGACCGAGGGCTACGATGTGGGCCTGATGCTGGAGGCCACCGTGGCCCTGCACAAGCGGGAGGAGGAACCGGGGCCGGAGGCTGCTGCGTCCGAGCCCGATGGCCCCGCCGTGTGGTCGCCGGAGGACCGGGCCTTTCTCAAGAGTTTCAAGATCGCGCTGGATTGACCCTGATGAATCCCTGGGATGCCGACGCCCCCGAGGCCGCACCGCCTTCGCGGCCCAATGCTGCGGGCCTGGACCGCGAGGGCCTGAAGGCCCTCTTCCAGAGCTTCGGCGAGCCCGCATTCCGGGTCCAGCAGGTTTTCGAGGGGCTCTACCGCCAGCGCCATGGGGACTGGTCCGCCTTCACCACGCTCTCCAAAACCCTGCGGGCGCGACTGGAGGCGGAGGTGGATCTGGCCTGGCCGGAGATCGCGGAATCCGTGCCCAGCCAGGACGGCAGCACCAAGCACGCCTTCCGTCTGGCGGATGGCCGGATGGTGGAGGGCGTCCACATGCCCTACGAGGATCGGACCACCCTCTGCCTCTCCAGCCAGGTGGGCTGCGCCATGGGCTGCACCTTCTGCGCCACGGGCCGCATGGGCATCGTGCGCAACCTCGGCGCCGCCGAGATCGTGGGGCAGGTGGTGGCCATGCTCAGGGCCCACGCCCACCCGGAAGGACGGCCCGTCAACCTGGTCTTCATGGGCATGGGCGAACCCCTGCACAACCTCGACCAGCTCATGGCCGCCTTCGCCATCCTGACGGATGCGAGCGGACTGGCCATTCCGCCCCGCCGCATCACCGTGAGCACCAGCGGCCTGGTAAGCGGCATCGCGAGGCTTGGGACCTGCGCTTCCCGCCCCCGGCTGGCCCTCTCCCTGAACGCCACCACCGACGAAGCCCGGAGCCGCATCATGCCGGTGAACCGGGTGTGGAACCTGGAGGCCCTCTCCCAGGCCCTGGCGGCCTTTCCGCTGCAGTCCGGCGAACGCATCACGGTGGAATACGTGCTGCTGAAGGGCGTCACGGACAGCCTGGAGGACGGGCGCCGCCTCGCCGCCTTCGCCAGCCGCTTCCCCAGCAAGGTGAACCTCATCCCCTTCAATCCCCACGAAGGCGCGGGTTTCGAACCCCCGGAGGAGGCCCGCATTGGTGCGCTGATGGGGCTGCTGGTGGAACATCGCATTCCCGTGAGCGTGCGCCGGAGCCGGGGCCAGGATGTGGCGGGCGCCTGCGGCCAGCTGGTTCGGGAAGGCCGATCCCGCACGGTAGGATGAAGGTCCCCGGAGCCCCCATGCCCGTGACCCGTGCGAAGCCCTGTTCTCCCGTTGTGGATTCGGTCCTCGACCTGGTGGGCTGTACCCCGATGCTGCGCCTGGGACGCTTCGCGCCGGAGGCGCAGCTTTTCGCGAAGCTGGAATACCTGAATCCCGGCGGCAGCGTGAAGGACCGCGTGGCCCTGCACATGCTCCGGGCTGCCGAGGCCCGGGGCGAGCTTCAGCCCGGGCGCTCCACGGTGATCGAAGCCACGGCGGGCAACACGGGACTGGGGCTGGCCCTGGCCTGCCGGGCCCTGGGGTACCGCTGCATCATCGTGATGACCACCAAGTACAGCGTAGAGAAAATGCAACTTGTCAAAGCCCTGGGAGCGGAACTGGTGGTGCTGCCCCGGGAGGTCGGCATGGATGGCGCCGTGGACCATACCAGGGCCCTGGCCCAGCGCATTCCCGGCGCCTGGCTGAGCCGCCAGTACGAGAACGCGGACAATGTGGCCGCCCATGCGGAGGGCACGGCGGAGGAAATCTGGCGCCAGATGGAAGGCCGCGTGGATGGGGTGGCCATCGCTGCCGGGAGCGGCGGTTCCTTCACGGGCATCGTGGGTCGGCTCAAATCCCACAATCCGCGCCTCGTGGCCTGGTGCGTTCAGCCCGTGGGCAGTTGCTACGGCGACCGCGAGGTGGGCGCCTGGCAGGTGGAGGGCATCGGCAGCACCTCGGTTCCTGCTGTTCTGGATCTCTCCCTGGCGGACCGCATCGTGGATGTGAGCGACGAGGACAGCCTGGCCACGGCCCGGGCCCTCATCGCCACCGAGGGCACCCTGGTGGGCGGCTCCAGCGGCTGCAACACCTGGGCGGCCCTCCAGCTGGCCCGCAGCCTGCCCCCCGGCAGCCGCGTGGTGACCCTTCTCTGCGATGGCGCCGAGCGCTACCTCAGCAAGTTCCCCGTGGCCGATGTCAGCCGCGAGCTGGCAGCCTCCGCCGACCTCGAAAGCCGCGCTGGATCCGGATTCGGTCATTCTCTTTGAGTAGAATTGCTTAAATATTTAATCGCGGCGGTTTGCGAACAAAAAATTGAATTTCCATCTTTTCTCTGTGTCCTCCGTGTCTCCGTGGTGAACTTCTTCCCTTCCTGAAAAGGAGCTTTCCATGCTGGATCTGGCTTCGGCGCTGTTGGATGCGGGCGCGGTGCGGCTTTCCCCCGAGGCGCCCTTCACCTGGGCCAGCGGCATGAAGGCGCCCATCTACTGCGACAACCGACAGCTCCTGGGTCATCCCGAATCGCGTGCGGCCATTGCCGACGTTCTGGCGGCCCGGGCGGCGGAAGCCAGGCCCACCCTCATCGCGGGCACCAGCACTGCGGGCATTCCCTGGGCCGCCTTCGTGGCGGATCGCCTGGGGCTGCCCATGGCCTACGTTCGCCCCGAACCCAAGGCCCACGGCATGGGCCGCCAGGTGGAGGGCCCTTCCGCCGAAGGTCACCGGGTGGTGCTGCTGGAGGACCTCCTGAGTACCGGCGGCAGCAGCCTCAAGTGCGTGCAGGGCCTCCGGGCCGAAGGGGGCGAGGTGCTGGAGGTGCTGGCCCTCTTCAGCTACGGCCTGCCCAAGGCCGAGGCCGCCTTCCGGCAGGCGGAGGTGGCCTTCCGGGTGCTGGCCACCTTCCACGATCTGGCGGACCGCGCCCTGGCGAAGGGGCTGGTGGATGCGGCGGGCCGCGCAAGCCTGGGGGCCTGGCAGTCGGATGCGGCGGGCTGGTCCCAGGCCCGGGGAGGCGCGTGATGAAGCTCTACACCCGCACCGGCGATCAGGGCAGCACGGGGCTCTTCGGCGGCGACCGCGTCACCAAGCAGCACCCCCGGCTCATGGCCTACGGCACCCTCGACGAGCTGAACAGCGTGCTGGGCGTGGTGCGGCTCCACGCCAGCCCCGCGGCGGCAGGCCAGGATCGCCTGCAGCAGATCCAGAACGACCTCTTCGTGCTGGGGGCCCTGCTGGCCACGCCCGAAAGCCGCAAGGACCAGCTGGGCGCCAAGATGACCAAGCCCACCTGGTCGATTCCCGACATGGAGGCGGACATCGACCGCCTCAGCGCCCTGGCGCCGCCCATGCGCGCCTTCGTGCTGCCCGGCGGCAGCCCCGGCGCCGCCTGGGCCCACCTCGCCCGCACCGTCTGCCGCCGCGCCGAGCGCGAGGTGGTGAGCCTCGCCGGAGAAGAGCACGTGGATGA
>MWBB01000047.1 GCA_002068835.1 Acidobacteria bacterium ADurb.Bin340
CTCAGGAACAGAGGTACCCGATGCCCCGGGCCGTGTGGATCAGATCGGGATTCGAGGGATCGTCTTCCACCTTCTCCCGGAGCCTTCGGATATACACATCCAGGCTCTTGGGACTTCCGTGATGCTGGGTGCCCCAAAGCCGGGCCGTGAGATCCTTGCGGCTCTGGGGGCGCCCTGGGCGCCTCAGCAGTTCGACCAGCAGGACGAATTCGTGACGGGTGAGGGCGACTTCGCGCCCTTCCTTGAAGCAGCGCTGATGGCTGAGATCGAGCCGGAGCCCGCGATGGACGAGGGCGGGCTCCAGGGTGGTTTCGGGACGGGTTCGCCGCAGCAGGGCCCGCAGCCGTGCAGCAAGTTCCAGGGGATTGAAGGGCTTGGTGAGGTAGTCGTCGGCCCCCAGGTCCAGGCCCCTCACCTTGTCGGAGGTTTCACCGAGGGCCGTGAGCATGAGGATCGGAACATCCGCACCCATCGCCCGGAGTGTGCGGCACACTTCGAACCCATCCATGCCCGGAAGCGCGAGATCGAGGGTGACGATGTCCGGCATCTGGTCCTGAAAGGCGGCCAGGGCAGCCTCGCCGCTCTCCACCGCCACCACCTGGAAGCCGCTCCGGACGAGCACCGTCTGGATGAGGAGGCGCGAAGCGGCTTCGTCCTCCACCACCAGAACCCGTGCCTCGTTTTCCCTCATGACCCGACCCCCTTCAGGGGAATGCTCCATCGCGATGGAATCGACCGCTGACCTGGGAAAGTCTTGTATTTTACGACACCTCGCCACCAGCAACAAGAATGTCCGGAATTCACGGATCGTCATGGAATCCAAGGAAGGCGCCGAAGGAAACAGGGAACGCAGGGGAGATGCATGGGATTCCAGGAACGGTTGCGCGAAGCGGAACGCCTTCGGAAACACCGGGATTTCCAGCGTGCGGAGGCATGCTACCGATCGCTTCTCGAAGAGGCTCCCCAGCATGCCGAGGCCCTCCTGGGACTGGCGGATACCCTGAGGGGCCTGGGACGGCCCCACCAGGCCCTGGCGATGTGGCAGACCTGGCTGGAACTCCATGCGCCGACGGCCCCGGTGCTGACCCGGATGGGTGACGCCTTCCGCAAGACCGGCCAGCGGGCCCAGGCCCTGCAGCACTACCGGAAGGCCCTGCGCCTGGCTCCCGATCACCGTTCCGCCCTCATGGGCCTCGGTGACCTCTACCTTCGAGAGAACAAGCCGGATCGAGCCCTGGAATGCTGGGAGCGCCTACTGGCCCTGGATCCCAGCCTTGTCTCGCTCCACGCTCAGGTGGGGAACCTTCATCGCAAGCGGCTGGCCTTCGAGAAAGCGGAGGCCAGCTTCAGGGCCGTCCTGGGCCTGGAGCCCGAGAACCCCTACGGATTGTTCGGTCTGGCGGATGTGCTGCGCGGCCAGGGCCGCCATGTCGAGGCCGCTCCCCTCTGGGACGCCATCCTCGCCGTGGATCCCCACAACCCACAGGTCCTGACCCGGGCCGGGGACTGCTTCGCGCGCCTGGGGGAGGCAGGAAAAGCCACTCGCCTCTTCGAGCAGGCGCTGACGCTGGGCTTCCACAAGCCCGCCCTCCTCGGGCTGGTCCGGGTGGCGCAGGATCAGGGCAACCACCTGGAAGCCCTGCGCCGCTGCCAGGAACTTCTGGCCCATTCCCCCCGGGACAGCCGGGCCCTGGCCCTGCTGGAAAGCCTTGAGGCCGAACACCACGCCCCGCCCGGGAAGGCGTAGGAAGGGCTATGGGCCCGTGGTGAGGGCCGCCTTGGGATCCGCGCCGCCTTCCAACCGGCCGTAGTCCAGCTGGCTGCCCCGGAGGCTGTGGGGCACCAGGTAAACCGCCAACATGGCGAGACAGGCCAGGACCGCGGCCCCGCGTCCAACACGCCCCGGCGCGGCCGCGACCAGAACGGCGGCAACCATCCAGGCCAGCCACATCAAGAGGGTCTTGTTGTCGGTCAGATCATGGCCGAAGGGCCAGCCGGTCCAGTAGGCGCCAAAGGCCTGCTTCTGCACGAAGGGGCCCAGGATCAGGCCGCCCAGGGTCAGCAGTCCAAACGCGACCCAGGCCAGTCGGGCCAATCCTGGTTCATCCATCAGGGCCCGCAGGCCCGCGCGCAGACCGATCAGCATGCCGAAGAACATGGCCGCCACATGCCCGAGAAGTAGCGGCACCGACACCGGATCCTTGTAGCGGAGCACCACGGGATCCCCTTCCGGGAAGGCGCGGGCGCCTTCGGGCGCCTGGAAGACGATCCGGTATTCCACCTTTCCCGCCGCCGGCTGCACAGGCAGTTCCGCCCCGCGCTGCCCATCTCTGGCTTCCATCGGGACCACGGTCCAGGGTTCGTTCGTGGGGAAGCGCCGCCAGTGGAGTTCGGTCCCGAAGCCCGGATCCGGGACTGCGACCCGCGCGGAGGAGGAGGTTTCCTGGCTCCGGGGCAGCTTGAACGACAGGCTCTGGCCACCGACCTCGATCCGGGCCTCCAGGGGATAGGTGGGCCCCGTGCGCCGCTGCCAGACGGCGGTCCCCAGCATGAGGAGCACGGCCAGGATCCAGAGAAGAAGGCTGCGGCGGCGGGGAGCCATGAAAACCTCGGGGGCGGGCCAAGCCCGCCCCCGAAGGATAGTGCAACGCGAAGGGACTACAGGGGCCGGGGCTGGGTCATGGCCTCGGGGCTGAGCAGGTCATCCAGCTGGGCCTCCGTAAGCCAGCCCTTGGATCGGATGATTTCCCGAACCGGAACGCCCGTGGCCAGGGCTTCCTTGGCCACCTCCGTGGCCCGCTTGTAGCCCAGGGCCGGCATCACGGCGGTCACGATGCCGATGGAGTGTTCCACCAGGGAGCGGCAGTGGTCCGCATTGGCGGTGATGCCCACGATGCACTTGGCGGTGAGCATATTCACGGCCGCAGCCAGCATCTGGAGGCTCTGGAAGAGGTTGAAGGCCAGGATGGGCTCCATCACGTTGAGCTGGAGCTGGCCCGCCTCGGCCGCCATGGTGATGGTCAGGTCGTTGCCGATCACGTGGAAGGCAACCTGGTTCACAGCCTCGGGGATCACGGGGTTCACCTTGCCGGGCATGATGCTGCTGCCGGGCTGCAGGGGCGGCAGGTTGATCTCCTGGAAACCGCAGCGGGGGCCGCTGGAAAGCAGCCGCAGGTCGTTGCACATCTTGCTGAGCTTCACCGCAGCACGCTTCACCACGCCGCTGAACATCACGAAGGCGCCGGTATCCGGCGTGGCTTCGATGAGGTTCCCGGCGAGCTGCACATCCAGCCCGCTGATGGCCCGCAGTTCCTCCACCACGGCCTGGGGGTAGCGGGGGTCGGCGCAGATGCCCGTGCCGATGGCCGTTCCGCCCATGTTCACCTCCAGGAAGAGGCGAGCCGTCTCACGCAAGCGATCGATGTCCTCGCCGGTCGTCACGGCGAAGGCCTCGAACTCCTGGCCCAGGGTCATGGGCACGGCATCCTGCAACTGGGTGCGGCCCATCTTGATGACGCTGTGGAATTCCTTTCCCTTGGCATGGAGGGCCGCCTTGAGCTTTTCCAGGGCGGACAGCAGGTTGCGCAGCATGAACACCGTGGCCAGCCGCACCGCCGTGGGGTAGACATCGTTGGTGCTCTGGCCCAGGTTCACATGGTCGTTGGGGTGGCAGTTCGCGTAGGCGCCACGCTCATGGCCCAGGATCTCGAGGGCGCGGTTGGAGATGACCTCGTTGGCGTTCATGTTGGTGGAGGTGCCTGCGCCACCCTGCACCACATCCACCAGGAAGTGGCCGTGCCAGTGGCCGTCGATGATCTCCTGGGCCGCGGCATCAATGGCCTTGGCCAGCACGGGATCCAGGAGGCCCAGGCGGGCATTGGCCCGGGCCGCCGCCTGCTTCACCATGGCGAGGCTGCGCACCAGCGCCGGGAAGTGGGCGATGGGAATGCCGGTGAGGGGAAAATTCTCCAGGGCCCGGAACGTCTGCACCCCGAAGAGGGCATCCGCGGGAACCTCTGCGGAACCGAGGAGATCGGATTCCATACGCCCCACCACGGAGGCATAGGCCTGATCCCGACCCGTGCGCCCGAGGCCGCCGTAGGCCAGCCGGTGCTGGGCCTGGAGCGAAACGCGGGTGAGCACCTCGATGGCCGCCAGACCATCCTTGGCCAGCTGGGCGCGCAGATCCTCGCGTCCCAGCTCGATCACCGTGGCCGACGTGAGGGTCTGGGCGGAGGCGCTGTGGTGGCTGGCCTGGAGCAGGGCGCCCTCCCCCGTGGTGTCCCCAGGCCCCAGGGTGATGATGGGCTCGGGACCGTCGCCGGCATCGCGACTCACCTGCACGCGGCCATGCTCGATGAAGTAGCAGGCGCGGCGGGGCTCGCCCTGACGGAAGAGCCAGGTGCCCGGCGGCAGTTCGCGCTTCACCGCAATGGAAGCCAAGCGCTCCAAGGTGGCTTCGGGAAGCCCCTTGAAGAGCTGGGAAGACCCGAGGACGGAACAACGTTCCTGCATGGACCCCTCCAGTCGCGCCCGGAACCCTAGCTGGTGGGCGGCGGAATGGTTCCACTCTAGGCCCCGGATCGCCGCCCATTTGTCACAGCCAGGTACTTCAGCCCCTCCAGGGAGCAATCGTGATCTTTTTCACGAAAGCCCGAAGACCTGCCCCGTGTGGGGATCCAGGTCCATGTCCAAGAAGCCCGGACGGGTGGGCAAGCCCGGCAAGGTGGCCATCTTCCCGAGGATCGGGTAGACGAAGCCCGCACCTGCAGCGGCCCGGACATCCCGCACAGGAATGCGGAAGCCCTTGGGCGAACCCTTCAAGGTGGGATCGTGGCTGATGGAAAGGTGCGTCTTGGCCATGCAGATGGGGAAGCGCCCATATCCCAGCCGCTCGAAGTCCGCCAGACGGCGCTCGGCCTCCTCGCTGTAGTCCACGCCTTCGGCGCCGTAGACTTCCCGGGCGATGGTTTCGATCTTGGCCTTCAGGTTCAGCTCATCGGGATAGAGCAACTGGGCCGCCTTGGGCCGATCGCAGGCGGCCATCACCGCCCGGGCCAGATCCACGGCACCCTCTCCGCCCAGTTCCCAGTTGCGGCAGACCACCGCAGCCTCGGCCCCGGCGGCGCGAGCCGCCTGACAGACCCGTTCCAGCTCCGCGGGGCTGTCCGTGGCGAAAGCGTTGACGGCCACCACGGCGGGCACACCGAAGCGTTGGACGATTCGGATGTGACGCTCGAGATTGGGCAGACCTGCCTCCAGCAACGGCAGGTTTTCATCGGTGTAGGCGGAATCCAGGGGCTTGCCTGCCACCACCTTGGGTCCCCCGCCGTGCATCTTGAGACTGCGGACGGTCGCAACCACCACGGCGCAATCCGGGCGAAGGCCGCTCACGCGACACTTGATGTCCATGAATTTCTCGAAACCCATGTCCGCCGCGAAGCCGCTCTCGGTCACCACGTAATCCGCCAGCTTCAGCGCGATGCGGTCCGCCAGGATGGAGGAATTACCATGGGCGATGTTGGCGAAGGGCCCCGCATGCACCAGGACCGGCGTGCCCTCCAGGGTCTGCACCAGGGTGGGCTTCAGGGCATCCTGCATCAGCACGGCCATGGCCCCGGCCACGCCGAGATCCTCGCAGGTGACCGGCTGCCCAGCCCGGTCCAGGGCCACGACCACGGCCCCCAAACGGGCGCGGAGATCCGCTAGGCTCGTGGACAGCGCCAGGACGGCCATCAGTTCCGAGGCACTGGTGATGTCGAAGCCGCTCTCCCGCTCGAAGCCCGCTTCCTCGGGCCCGCGTCCCAACGTGACGCCCCGGAGCAGGCGATCCGAAGTGTCGAGCACCCGGCGCCACTGGATGCTGGGCGGATCGATCTCCAGACGGCACAGGGACCGGCGCTGTTCCACCGTGAGGGCTTCAGGGTTCATCTCTGGGTCCAGCCCCAGTTTCGCCAGGCGTCCCAGCATGCCCCGGGCGAAGCGGCGCCGCCCATCCTTGCCCTTGGGCAGAAGCCGATCGAACAACTGCTCGTCCGTGGCCTGGGATTCGTGCAGCAGGCGGGCATCCAGAGCCGCCGCGGCCAAGTTGTGGGCCGCCGTGATGGCATGCATGTCGCCCGTGAGATGCAGGTTGAAATCCTGCATGGGAATGACCTGGCTGTAGCCTCCTCCGGCGGCGCCGCCCTTGATGCCGAAGGTGGGCCCCTGCGAGGGCTGGCGGATGCAGGTGATGACCCGCTGGTCCAGATGGGCCCCCAGGGCCTGGCTCAGACCGATGGTGGTGGTGGTCTTCCCTTCGCCCAGCGGCGTGGGCGTGATGGCCGTGACATCGATGTAGCGGCCGTTGGGCCGATCCGCCAGCCGCCGAAGGGTGCAGAGCTTCACCTTCGCCTTGTGCGGTCCAGCCTGCTCGATCTCGTGGGGGAACAATCCCGTTTCCTCCGCCACCAGCGTGATGGGCTTGCGGCGGGCCTCGTTGGCGATTTCCAGGTCCGAGGGCACCGGCGTCTGCCGCCGCAAGGGCGTGGGCGAGAACGGGATGCGGTCAGAACACTCGAGGTAGGACACGGTTCACCTCCCATGGCCGACCCATGTTCGGCCCATGCCGGAATTCTACGCCCTTGCCGCGCCCGGCCCCTGCCAGGCCCACAGCACATTGGCGATGGTCCATCTTCCGCCGTGACGCGCGAGGTGCATGAAGGCGATCCAGTCCCCGAGCGCCGCCCGGACACTGGCCACGTTCTCCTGGGCCTCCAGCACCCGCACCTGCACCCGGCGCCGTTCCTCCGGCGTGCTGGGCCCCACGGCGGCGGGCCCCTCGAACTGGGAAGCCCTGAGCAGGCGCAAGGGCTCCGAAGACGCCGGTCCCGCTTCCAGGATGCGCCCCACGAGATCCGGATGAAGACAGGCCTGAATCGCCTCCCGATCCCCGGCAAACCACGCCTGCGCGAACGCCTGGACCACCTCGCGAAGGGCGTGATGGGGGGCCGTATGGGGCCGCGCCGGACGCGGCCGGGGAAGCTCCAGCGGCTGCCCTGCCCGGGCCGCCCCCAGGGTGCCCACCAGAAGAAGGGAAGACCTGAGCGTGCCCCTGGGCATGGCAGCCTCCTGCGTGATCTGGATTGGTGAAGCCTTGGGTGCCGCAAAGCGCCCCTGGGTTTCCCGAAACATCGCCTCCGACAGACGGGAAATTCATGCAGCGACAAGGTTTGCCCAGATGCTCATCACACCCGGAGGGGCCCCACGCGACTCGCCGATTCCCGCAGCCCCATGAAGGCTACCGGCGCGCCGTTCTGCGATTTCGAATCCCCACCGAAAACAAAGTGCGCCGCCTTGCGGCGGCGCTTTGGCGGAGAAGGGGGGATTCACTTCGGGCAAGCCCTCCGTTCCGCGCGAACGGCTGCGCCCGCCGCTCACGCTCCGGGCCGTCCCCCGGACGGCCCTCTGCTGCGGCTACCGGCGCGCCGTTCTGCGATTTCGAATCCCCACCGAAAACAAAGTGCGCCGCCTTGCGGCGGCGCTTTGGCGGAGAAGGGGGGATTCACTTCGGGCAAGCCCTCCGTTCCGCGCGAACGGCTGCGCCCGCCGCTCACGCTCCGGGCCGTCCCCCGGACGGCCCTCTGCTGCGGCTACCGGCGCGCCGTTCTGCGATTTCGAATCCCCACCGAAAACAAAGTGCGCCGCCTTGCGGCGGCGCTTTGGCGGAGAAGGGGGGATTCGAACCCCCGGTACCGCTTGACGCAGTACACTCGCTTAGCAGGCGAGCCCGATCGGCCACTCCGGCACCTCTCCCGGGTCTTTGATCCTAGCGCGGGCCCTGGTCCAGGGCAATCAAAGGATCTCAAGGTAGCGGGCAGGCCCGGCGGGAAGCCCTCCTTCAGGCACCCAGACGCAGGCCTGGGCGTGGGCGAGACGGACCAGATCCGCGGATCCTCGACTCTCCAGCGGATGCAGCAGGCCCTGATGCACCGTGCAGGGATGCAGCAGGGGGCGGTCCCCGGCATTGGCAACGGATTCCGCAAGTGCCCCGGAATGCCAGAGCCTGGGCACCGGTTGGCCGGCGAGGCGCGCCAGCACCGTGGGCAGGAAGATGCGAGCGTTCAGATAGGCCGATACGGGGTTTCCAGGGAGGCAGAGCAGCACCTGCCGCCCCAACAGGGCCGCCAGGGTCGGCTTGCCGGGCTTCAGCCGGATGCGATGGAAGAGTTGCCGGGCGCCGAGGCTCGCCAGCACCCGGGGTACGTGGTCCTTCTCCCCCAGGGACACTCCGCCGCTGGTCAGCACCACCTCCAGATCTCCATGCCCCCGAAAGAACGCAGCAAGGGCGTCGGAATCATCAGGCAGCGGCGGGAGCGGCACGGGATCGGCCCCCAGGAAGTGCACGAGGGCCCTCAACATGGGACCGTTGGCATCCCGGATCTGCCAGGGCGCAGGCGCAGAGCACAGTTCGTCCCCTGTGGAGGCGATGCCCACCTTCAATCGGCGAAGCTCTGGAAAAGCGCGCCCCACTTGGGCCGCCAAGCCGATCCAGGGCCCTGTCAACGGCGCGCCGGCCTGCCGCAGCAGCGTTCCGGCCGAAGCCTGTTCCCCACGCCTCCGGACGAATGCGCCGGGAACTGGCGATGCCCGGGGAATCCAGCCGCCATCGGTTTCCTCCAGATCCTCAACCGGAACCACCGCATCGGCCCCCGCAGGCAGGGCTGCGCCCGTCATGATGCGCACTCCCGTTCCGGGATCCACCCGCAAGCCTGAAGGATCCTGGCCCGCGAAACAGGTGCCCACAAATCGGCGGAGCCTCCGGCCATCCTCGGCCCGGACGGCCAGGCCATCCATGCTGCTGAGATCCAGCGCCGGATCGTCCCGGTCGGCATGGATTCCCGGAGTGGTCGGCACAGGCAGGACCTCCTCCAGGGCGGCCAGGGCCTCATCGAGGGTCATCAAGGGGCGATCGGCGGCGTCCATGGCCAGCATCCTACTGGATCCTGACGGTCTGCTGCCGCACACTCGAAGCATGGCTGATCCCGACCCAGGCGTTGCGCGTGTGGTCCTTCGCGAAGGATCGGATGTGGCCTGCGGCGAAGACCGCTGCCTGACACTGGATGGCGCCTACCACCGCGTGCGGGGGGCCTTCGTGCGCCACCACCCCGATGGTGACGTGGCCCTGCTGGACAAGGCCTACAAGGTGGGACGCGCGGCCCACGCCAATCAGCGGCGTAAGAGCGGCGAGCCCTATTTCTTCCATCCGCTCTCAGTGGCGGAATCCCTGGCGGAGTGGCGCCTGGACGCAGTCAGCGTGGCCTGCGGCATGCTCCATGACACGGTGGAGGACACCCTGCTCACCACCGAAGAGGTCAGCCGGACCTTCGGGGAGGAAATCGCCGAAATCGTCGACGGCCTCACCAAGCTGTCCAAGATGGATTTCACGGACCGCACGCTGATGAACGCGGAAAACCTCCGCAAGCTGGTGGTGGCCATCGGCAAGGACGTGCGGGTGCTGCTGGTGAAGCTGGCGGACCGCCTGCACAACATGCGGACCCTCGGCCCCATGCGTGAGGAGAAGCGGCGCCGCATCGCGCGGGAGACCCTGGAACTGTACGCTCCCCTGGCCAACCGCCTGGGCATGGGGCCGGTGCGGGCCGAACTGGAGGATCTGGCCTTCGCCACCCTCGAACCCGTGCGCTACGAGGAGCTGAAGGCGGCGGTGGATGAGAAGCGTTCCAAGAACGCCCACCTGGTCGGGGAGATCCTCGACACCCTCCAGTGCGCGCTGCAGGCCCACCAGATCCAGGCCGAGGTCATGGGGCGGGTGAAGCACCTCTACGGGATCTGGCGCAAGATGGGACTCCAGGAAACAGGCCTGGAGGACATCCACGACTGGCTGGCCTACCGCATCATCTGCCCCGACCGGGCCACCTGCTACACCGCCATGGGCATCGTGCATGCCCTCTACAGGCCCATCCCTGGCCGGTTCAAGGACTACATCAGCCTGCCCAAGGACAACGGCTACCAGAGCATCCACACCACCGTGCTCATGTCCAGCGGCGACAGTTTCGAGGTGCAGTTCCGCACCCACGAGATGCACCAGCACGCCGAGGCTGGCATCGCCGCGCACTGGACCTACAAGGAAGGCCGCATCGCCAACAAGCAGGAGCTGAACCAGGCGGGATTCCTGCGCCGCATGGTGGAGCTGCACCAGGACGCCCGGGACAGCCGCGACCTCATGGCCCACCTGAAGGGCGAGCTCTCCTTCCGGCGCATCCAGGTGTTCACCCCCAAGGGGGACCTGAAAAGCCTTCCGGAAGGCGCCACCCCCATCGATTTCGCGTACGCCATCCACACGGAAGTGGGCCACCGCACCGTAGGCGCCCGGGTGAACGGCCGCATGGTCCCCCTCCGCCACACCCTCCAGAACGGCGACCGGGTGGAGGTCTTCACCCGGACCGATCACAAGCCCAGTCGGGACTGGCTGGCCATCGTCAAGAGCGCCGGTGCCCGAACCCGCATCCAGACCTTCATCCGCGAGGAGGAGCGGGTCCATGCCGTGGCCATGGGGCGCGAGCGCCTGGAACGGGAAGCGCGCAGCCTGGGTTTGAGACTGGATGACCCGCAGATCCAGGCCGATCTGGAAGCCCGACTGAAGGAGCTGAAGCTCCCCGCCTGGGAAGCGGCCCACGCCGCCATCGGCTTCAATCGCATCACGGTCCGGAAGCTTCTGGAGCCCGTTCTGCCGGAACGGGAACGCCAGAAGGCCACCGCCGCCCCCGGCCTGGAGAGCGACACCATCCTGGTGGATGACAACGTGGGCGTGCTCTACATGCTGGCCCAGTGCTGCAAACCCATCTGGGGCGACGAGATCGTGGGCTACACCACGCGGGGCCGGGGCATCAGCATCCATCGGGCCAACTGTCCGCATCTCATCAGCTCGGCCCTGAACCCCGAGCGGCTCGTGAGCGTGGCCTGGGGCAAGCAGGGCCAGGGGTTCTTCGACACCGAAGTGGTGGTCACCTCCGAGGACCGCCCTGGCATGGTGGCCACCATCAGCAACGCAGTGCAGAACGCCGGATTCTCGATGCAGCGCTTCAGCGCCACCACCACGGAAGGTGGCACGGGCGTTTTCCACATCGCCCTGAGGGTGAGGGACCGCAACCACATCGTGGAGCTGATGAGCGTCCTCCGGCGCCTGAAGGGCGTTTTCACCGTGGAGCGGGTGCGTGGTTCGGTCTTCGGTTCGACCCACTGAGGTCTGGCACCCCCCTGCGGAGGCGCCCGCCCTGCCCTGGGCGGCGGTGGAGGCCAGCCTCCGGGCCGCCAATCGCCTGTCCTCGCCCCACAAACTGAGCCCCTGGGCGCCCACCTCCCAGCGGCGAGCCGCCGTGGCGGTGGTGCTGTGGGGCGACGCGCAGGGCGCGCGCCGCGTGATCCTGGCCCAGCGGGGCCATGGCGCACCGCACCATGCCGGCGAACTGGCCTTCCCGGGGGGAATGGCCGAGCCCGGGGATCGGGATCTGCGGGCCACGGCCCGGCGGGAGCTGCACGAAGAGCTGGGCCTTTCCGCAGGCCTCTGGGAACTGGGCTGCTTCCCGGATGGCGTCGCCAAAGGCCGCACCCGCTTCACGCCGGTCTTCTTCCGCTGGGAAGCCCATGAGCCCTGCCTGAGGCCGGGCCCGGAACTGGAATGCGGCCTGATGCTCCCCTTGGGCCCGCTGCTCCAAGCGCCCTGGGGGACCGAAACCCATGTGCACCATGATCTCGCCCTGGAAGCCCCCAGGCTGGAACTTCCCGAAGCCCCCTTGTGGGGCGCCACAGCCTTCGTGCTCCGGGCCTGGCTGGACCTTCTGGCAGAATGCCTGCCCGGGTACGGTACCCTGCTCCCATGCGCTTCCTCGGCAGCCACGTCCTCCACTTCCTGATCATGGGCACCGGCCTGTCGCTGGTGCTGGGTCTGATGCACCCGACCCTGCGCCCGGAACGCACCCGTGCCAGCATCCTCAAGTACTTCGGTGGCCTCGTGGGCATCGGTCTGGCGCTCGCCTGGGTGATGTACCTGCTGCCGGGAAACCCCGTGCGGTTCTGACATGCCTCTGGGGTCCTGGCTGGAAGGCGCCCGGGGTGCCCTGAGCCACGAAGCCGAGGTGGCGTGGCGGCTGGGAAGGCGCCACTTCCCCCTCACCATCCGATTCCTGAAGGCCCTGGGGCGGATCCTCCGCAAGTACCACCAGGACGACTGCTGGACCTATGCCGCCAGCGTGAGTTTCTTCCTGACCTTGTCGCTGATTCCGCTGGCCACCCTCTTCTTCAAGCTGTTGGCGCTGCTGATGGGCTCGGCGGAAAGCGGGCCCGGCATCCAGCAGGGGCTCACCTCCCTCTACCCTTTCCTGCCCCGGGGATTCCTGGAGGACACCCTCCTGCACAGCCGGCGCCTTGGCGGTTGGGGTCTGTCCTGGGCCATCCTCCTCATCGGGGCCCACTGGGGTGTGAACCAGGTGGACCGGAGCCTGTCCCACATCTTCGGCATACGGGTGCGGCCCCAGCGCCAGACCCGGAGGTTCCATCTGCTCCGGCGGCTGGGCGTGGTCCTGGTGGGCCTGGCCTTCCTGGTGATCCTGCTGACGGCGGGCTTCGAATGGACGCTCAAGCGCCGCGCCCTGCTGCCCCCAGGCCTGGCCATCACGGTGCTGCCGACCGCGCTGGGATTCATCCTGGTGGCCCTCATCCTGCAGCACCTGCCCCGGCGCCATGTGCGCTTCCGCCACGCGGCCCTGGGCGCTCTCGTAACCATGGGCTTCTGGTGGCTGGCCAAATGGGGCTTCGGATTCTACCTGGCCCACACCCCTACCTGGGGCATCCTCTACGGCAGCCTGGGCAGCCTCATGGCCGCGCTGGTGTTCCTCTACTACAGCTGCTGCATCTTTCTGCTCGGCGCCGAAGTGACGGCCCACTTTGACCGGCAGGAACACAGCCGCTGAACGGGCGGAGGGAAGCGGCCCCGATGGGCTTCCCGTCCATGCCTCGGCGGTGAACCGCTATTCCGAATCCTTGAAATGGCCGCTGGCTGGGATGTCGAAGCCCTGGGCACGGTATTCGTTGATCTTGTTGCGCACGGTGCGGAGGGCGATGTCCAGCTGCTGGGCGCAGTGGGTGCGGTTGCCGTCGAGGGCCGCCAGGGTGGAGAGCAGCCAGAAGCGCTCCAGTTCCGGCAGGGAGAGCCCCAGGGGCAGTGCCACCGGGGTGCCCAGGGGAACATCCCGCAGGGGCTTGTCCGGGGAGGCAACCACCACACCGGATGGCAGCGGTTCAGGAACGGCTACGGAAACCAGATCGGGAGCGGTGGGCATGGCTGCACTCTCCGGTGGATCATCCGGCAGACCTTCCATCTGAGAAGGGTCCAGGAGCCAGCGCAGGTCTCGCTCCGTCAGGGTTCCTCCGGGGTTCAACACCACGCAGCGCTGGATGGCGTTCTCCAGCTCGCGGATGTTCCCGGGCCAGGGATGGCGGCCCAGGGCCGCGAGGAAGCTGGGGCTCAGTCTGGGGGTGCTGCGCTCGTTCTCCCGCGAATACCGCTCGGCGAAGTGGGCCGCCAGCAGGGCCAGATCCCCCGGACGCTCCCGCAGGGGCGGCAGGCGCAGGGGAATGACATTGAGACGGTAGTAGAGATCCTCCCGGAAACGGCCTTCCTTCACCTCCGTGACCAGATCCCGGTTCGTCAGGGCGATCACGCGCACATCCACGGCGATGGGTCGATTGCCGCCCAGGCGGTCCACCTGACGCTCCTGGAGCGCCCGCAGCAGCTTGCCCTGGACGGGCAGGGGCAGTTCGCCGATCTCGTCCAGCACCAGGGTTCCGCCATCGGCCACTTCGAAGCGGCCGGGCTTGGCGCCGGTGGCGCCGGTGAAAGCGCCCTTCTCGTAGCCGAAGAGTTCGCTCTCGATGAGGGTCTCGGGGATGGCCGCGCAGTTGATGGCCACGAAGGGTCCCTTGCGGCGGGGACTGGCGGTGTGGATGAGCTTGGCGATCAGTTCCTTGCCCGTGCCGCTTTCGGCCTGGATGAGGATGGTGGCCCGGCTGTCCGCTGCCCGACGGGCCAGGGCCAGGGTTTCGGCCAGCACCGGATCCTGGGTGAGGATGACCGGGGCCTCGCCGGGTTCCTCGGCCTTCAGGTGCCCTTCGCTCTGGATGGCCTTGCGCACGGCGCTGACGAGTTCATCGGGGCTGAAGGGTTTCGAAAGGTAGTCGAAGGCGCCGAGCCGCATGGCCTCCCGGGCCGTATCCAGGCTGCCAAAGGCGGTGACCAGCACCACGGGAAGGCCGGGATCCAGGGCCTTGAGCCGAGCCGTGAGCTGGAGGCCGTCCATTCCGAGCATCCGGAGATCCGTCACCACGGCATCGAACGCGCCAGGCCGGGTGATGCGAAGGGCCTCCTCGCCGCTCTTGGCCTGTTCGGTCACGAAACCCGCCCGCTTCAGGGTCATGGCCATCCCATCCCGCATGCCGGGATCGTCATCCACCACCAGAACGCGCAGAGGGCTTGCCATGTGTCCTCATTCAGCAACGAAGGGCCCGAAGGCTTCATCCATTATCGGAGCCCGCTCTCCGAACTGGAGTTTTGGCAATGCGATGCAGACGGCGGGGCCCTTCGTCCCTCGGTGCCTCCCCACGCACGGGATCGCCATGTCGGGCGATGAGCAGGTAGAGCTGCCGCCGACTCACCCCCAGGTGGCGGGCGGCCTCCACCCTGTTTCCGTAGGCCCGCCGGAGGGCCCGGTGAAGGAGAATCCGTTCAAGCACGTGGAGATTGGTGGCCAGATGGTCCGTTTCCAGCGGCAGGGCCGAACCTGGATCCAGCGGCTCCGGCAGTTGTCCCAGCAGCTTCCAGCGGAGGATCCGGTTCCGGAGCGCCCGCAGGCCCCCAGGGCACGGCATCCGGCCCAGGACCTCCGGCAAGGGGCCCTGGACGCCTTCCGCCTCGGCCAGCGCCGCCAAAGCCTTCGGGACGCAGGTCGGATCCTCCTCCAGGGCCGGAAGCGCAAGGACCAGACAGGCCGCCCCATCAGATTCCGGGGCCCGGTGCGCAGCGCACACCCCCCGAGGATTGGTTTTCAGCCATTCCCCGACAGCGCCTTGGGCCTCTGCGTCATCCAGGAGCGCGACGCTCCGCCGCCGGGCCAGTTCCGCCGCCAGGGTGGTGGCTCCGCACCCCTGGGGCCCGAAGATCCAGAGCGGTTCGGGCCGGTCCACCAGGGCCTCCAGCCGGGGGCCCCAGGCTGCGAAACCGGGCAGATGATCCAGACGGGTCATGGCCCCATTCAGCGGGCCGAGGCGGCCCCTGTCAACGGGGCATCTCCGG
>MWBB01000048.1 GCA_002068835.1 Acidobacteria bacterium ADurb.Bin340
GGCGGTGCTCCGCGCCAGCGCCGGGACCGCCGGGCGCGTACCCCTGGTGCGGGTCGTGAACCTGGGGCGGGCCCTGGACGAGCTGAAGGAGGCCGGCGCATGGGTCTATGGCCTCGCAGGGGATGCCGGATCCCGCAACTACCTGGAGGAGTCCTTCGACCGCGCCACGGTGCTGGTGCTGGGTTCCGAAGGGGAAGGGCTGCACCAGAAGATCCGCGAGCGCTGTGATGCGCTGCTGGGCATTCCCATGCCCGGTGGGGTGGAAAGCCTCAATGTGTCCGCAGCCGCTGCCGTCATGATCTTCCGGGTGCTGGCCCGGAGACAGGCCCCCCCGTCCTGAATCTTTTTCCTTGTGGAGGCCCCTGGAGCGTGATACCTTCGGGGTTCCCTGTCAGGAAAGCTTTGCCCGCGAGGCTTCCCGACAGACGGAATTGACAACGCCGAGATGGCCGAGTGGTTAATGGCAGCAGACTGTAAATCTGCCGGGTTACGCCCTACGGAGGTTCGAATCCTTCTCTCGGCACCACTCCCAGACCTTTCGAGGAAGGCTGGCAGGTATTGCGGGAATAGCTCAGTTGGTAGAGCGTCAGCCTTCCAAGCTGAATGTCGCGGGTTCGAACCCCGTTTCCCGCTCCATTTCACCAACAAAGCCCACATAGCTCAGTGGCAGAGCGCGTCCTTGGTAAGGACGAGGTCGCCGGTTCAATCCCGGCTGTGGGCTCCACTTTTCCGTTCCAAGACCCCGAAGCAGTTTCGTCACCCACACTCAGGAGGCACCAGTGGCCAAGGAGAAATTCGATCGTTCGAAGCCGCACGTGAACATCGGCACCATCGGTCACGTGGACCACGGCAAGACCACCCTCACCGCCGCGATCACCTTCGTGCTCGCAAAGAAGTTTGGCGGCGCCACCAAGAGCTATGACGAGATCGACTCCGCGCCTGAGGAAAAGGCCCGTGGGATCACGATCAACACCTCTCATGTGGAGTACCAGACCGAGCAGCGCCACTATGCGCACGTGGACTGCCCCGGCCACGCCGACTACATCAAGAACATGATCACGGGCGCGGCCCAGATGGACGGCGCCATCCTCGTGGTGGCCGCCACCGACGGCCCCATGCACCAGACTCGCGAGCACATCCTGCTTGCCCGTCAGGTGGGCGTGCCGGCCATCGTGGTGTTCATGAACAAGATGGACATCGCCGATCCCGAGCTGGCGGAGCTGGTGGAGATGGAAATCCGCGAACTGCTGAGCTCCTATGAGTTCCCTGGCGACGACACTCCCATCGTGAAGGGTTCCGCCCGCGTCGCCCTCGACAAGGCCACCGGCGGCGACATTGATGCCCCTGAAGTGCAGTGCATCTACGAGCTGATGGCCGCTGTCGACAGCTACATCCCGAACCCGGCCCGGTCCAAGGACAAGCCGTTCCTGATGCCCATCGAGGACGTGTTCACCATCACCGGTCGCGGCACCGTGGTGACCGGGCGCATCGAGCAGGGCATCGTCAAGGTGGGCGAGGAAGTCGAGATCGTCGGCATCAAGGACACCGTGAAGAAGGTGGTCACCGGCGTCGAAATGTTCAAGAAGCTCCTCGACCAGGGCGAGGCGGGCGACAATGCCGGCATCCTCCTGCGCGGTGTCGAGCGCAAGGACGTGGAGCGTGGCCAGGTTCTGGCCAAGCCCGGCAGCATCAAGCCCCACACCAAGTTCAGCGCTGCGGTCTACGTGCTGGGCAAGGATGAAGGCGGCCGCCACACCCCGTTCTTCAACAAGTATCGTCCCCAGTTCTACTTCCGCACCACCGACGTGACCGGCTCCATCCAGCTCGAAGCTGGCCGCGAGATGGTCATGCCCGGCGACAACGTCACCCTCAACGTCGAACTGATCTGCCCCATCGCCATGGAAAAGGGTCTGCGCTTCGCCATCCGTGAGGGTGGGCGCACGGTCGGTTCCGGGCGTGTGGACGAGGTCGTCGAGTAGCCCTCCAGAGAGGATTCCGATGCGCGACATCGTCCAGCTCCAGTGCACCGAGTGCAAGCGTAAGAACTACAGCACCACCAAGAACAAGAAGACCACCACGGGCAAGCTGGAGTTCAAGAAGTTCTGCCGGCACGACGGCAAGCACACGCTGCACCGCGAAGCGAAGTAACCGGTTGGCGGGGCCGTTGCCGCCCGGCCAGGCCCCGAGAGGGGTTCCGGTCCGGGCGGTTTCCACAGGGGAGTAGCTCAGCTGGTAGAGCAGCGGACTCCAAATCCGCAGGTCGCGGGTTCGAACCCTGTCTCCCCTGCCACTTTCGCCTCCGGCCCCAGCATGACCTGCTGGGGCCAGTTTCATGATCAGCCGCCCGAGGGTACGCCGTGATTTCCAACGTCAAGCAGCAGATCAAGGACCTGAACGCCGAGCTGAAGCGGGTGGATTGGCCCAGCAAGCAGAAGGTGTTGAGCGCCACCTGGGCGGTCCTTATCGTGTCCGCCCTTTCCGGTGGGTATCTCTTTGCGGCGGACTGGGTGATCTCTGCGGCCATGCGGCTGATCCTTCCCCACTGACGTTGGAGGAAGCCATGACCGACCTGATGGAAACCCCCCAGCCTTCGGCCGTGGAAGCGGACCGAAAGCTTGCCTGGTTCATCATCCACACCTATTCGGGCTACGAGGCCAAGGTGATGGAGAGCCTGCGCCAGCGCATCAAGATGGAAGGCCGCGACGAGCATTTCGGCGACATCCAGATCCCCGAGGAAACCTACGAGGAGATGAAGGTCGACGCCAAGTCCGGCAAGAAGGAGCGCGTACTCAAGAAGCGCAAGTCCTTCCCGGGCTACCTGCTCGTGCAGATCGGCGTGGCCCGGAAAGGGGCCAACTTCGAGATGGAGGATGCGGACTGGCACCTGGTCCGCAACACACCGAAGGTGACCTCCTTCGTGGGGGCCAACAAGAAGCGGCCCACGCCCCTGACGGACGACGAAGTCCGCCAGATCATGAACCACCAGGAGGAGACGCAGGAGCGTCCCAAGCCCAAATTCCACTTTGAGAAGGGCGAAAAGGTCCGTATTATTGATGGCCCCTTCGCCAACTTCGAAGGGGATGTGGACGAGATCCACGAGGAGCGTTCCACCATCCGCGTGATGGTCACGGTCTTCGGACGGAGCACCCCGGTGGAACTCGACTTCATTCAGGTGGAGAAGCGCTAGCTTCCCGACCTTCAACCCCCTGGCCGCGGTGATCCTGCCGCGTGCCCGCCACGGCAGCAGTCGCCGGCATCCGCCGGAATCCGCTGCAGGAGACAAGGAACATGGCCAAGAAGATCACCGGCTACATCAAGCTGCAGCTCCCCGCGGGTGAAGCCACCCCGGCGCCTCCCGTGGGCCCGGCCCTGGGTCAGCACGGCGTCAACATCATGGAATTCGTGAAGCAGTTCAACGCGAAGTCCGTGGGCGCCGTCGAGAAGGGCACCACGGTGCCCGTGGTCATCACCGTCTACGCCGACCGCAGCTTCACTTTCATCCTCAAGACGCCTCCCGCGGTCGTGCTGATCAAGAAGAAGATCGGCCTGGACAAGGGCAGCGCCACGCCCAACAAGCAGAAGGTGGGCAAGATCACCCAGGCGCAGCTCCAGGAGATCGCCAAGGTGAAGATGCCGGACCTGAATGCCGGCAGCCTCGAGGCCGCCATGCGCTCCATCGCCGGCTCGGCCCGGTCCATGGGCGTCGAAGTCATCGACTAGCCTTCCACGGGCCCCCCGGATCCGGGGGGTCTGCATCCCTTTTCTAAGGAGCGCCGCAGCGCGCGGAACTCCCGGCAACCGCGACCGTCATTGCGGAAGATTTTCATCACGGAGCAACAATGGCAAAACCTGGCAAGAAGTACCGGGCCGCCGCCTCCACGATCGAAAATCGCCCCTACGAGCTGAATGACGCCCTGGCGATCATCAAGAACGTGGCTTTCGCCAAGTTCGATGAGACCGTCGAGGTTCACATGCGGCTCGGCGTCGACCCCCGTCACGCGGACCAGATGGTCCGCGGCACCATCGTCCTGCCCCACGGAACGGGCAAGACCATGCGGGTGGCGGTCATCGCCCAGGGCGAAAAGATCAAGGAGGCCGAGGCTGCGGGCGCGGAGATCGTCGGAGGCGATGATCTCGTGGAGCGCATCGCGGGCGGTTTCCTCGAGTTCGACGCCCTCGTGGCGACGCCCGACATGATGAAGGGCGTCGGTCGCCTGGGCAAGGTGCTCGGCCCCCGTGGCCTCATGCCGAATCCCAAGACCGGCACGGTGACCTTCGATGTCACCAAGGCCATCAAGGAGATCAAGGCGGGCAAGGTCGAATACCGTGTCGACAAGACCGGCATCATTCACGCGCCTGTGGGTAAGCTTTCTTTCGGTGTCGAGAAGCTGGTGGAAAACGCCAAGGCTCTCATCGATGCCGTGCAGAAGGCCAAGCCCTCCGCGGCCAAGGGCAAGTACGTCAAGGCCATCCACATGGCCTCGACCATGGGTCCCAGTGTCGTGGTTAACGCCAGCGCGCTTGAGAAGTGAGGTTGACCATGGATCGCGATCAGAAGCGTAATGAAGTCAGCCAGCTCAAAGGCACGTTCACCGCTGCCACCTCCGCCGTCGTGCTCGGATTCAAGGGCCTGACCGTGGACAAGGACACCACCTTCCGGAAGCACGTCCGGGAGGGCAAGGGCCAGTATCGGGTGTCCAAGAACACCCTGCTGCGCTTGGCGGTGAAGGAAACGGTCTTCGAGAGCCTCACCCCGCACTTCAAGGGGGCCACGGCCGTGGCCACCACCGAAGGCGATGTGGTCGCCCTCGCGAAGGCTGTGCACACCTTCCTCAAGGACAATCCGGCCGCCAGCTTCAAGGGCGCCATCCTCGATGGCAAGGCCGTGTCCGTTCAGGAATTCCAGACCATCGCCGAGCTGCCCAGCCGCGAGGTCCTGATTTCCAAGCTGCTCTACCTCATGCAGTACCCCGTGTCTGGCCTGGCGGTTGCGCTGGAGCAGATCCGGAAGCAGAAGGAAGGCGCCGCGTAGGCGTCTCCTTTCCAACCTTGAACCTACCCCATTCATCGATAGGAGTTATCCATGGCTCTCACCGCTGACCAGCTGATCCAGGAAATCGAGTCCATGACCGTCCTTGATCTGGCCAACATGGTCAAGGCCCTCGAGGAGCGCTTCGGCGTTTCCGCGCAGGCCGTGGCCGTTGGCGGCCCCGCTGCGGGCGCCCCCGCTGCCGCTGCCGAGGAACAGACTGAATTCAACGTCGAACTCACCGAGGCCGGCGCCAACAAGCTGAACGTCATCAAGGCGGTCCGCGAACTCGTCTCCGGCCTGGGCCTCAAGGAAGCCAAGGACCTGGTGGACGGCGCCCCCAAGATGGTCAAGGAAGGCGCTTCCAAGGAAGAGGCCGCCAAGATCAAGGAAAAGCTCGAAGCCGCTGGCGCCAAGGTCACCCTCAAGTAGACCTGGCACCCCCAGAGGGGATGCAAGCGCAAAGCGCGGACCTTGGGTCTCGCGCTTTGCGCTTTGTGTCCCCCCTCGAAACTGGTATGCTACTTTCTTACGCCCGGGACCGGCGCCCCGGGCTTCCAGAACCCAGCCACATACGAAGGGCCGCGGTTGCAATACGTCCTTTGCACCAGCACCTCCAGGTCACGCGGGTCGGCTCCCTCCCGGATGGGAAGGGGAGTCGGCCCTCGGCCTGTGGTTGTGTCCGCGGCACCCTGCGCTTGAAATCCCAGACCCGTGTGGCGCGGCCGACCGCCGCTCCTCGCGTCCCCTTCCGGAGTGAACCATGAGCGTTCAGCACGTGGAGAACATCTACCGCAAGCGGCACTCGTTCTCGAAGATCCGCTCGCTGGTGCCGATCCCCAACCTGATCGACATCCAGAAGCAGAGCTACGACGAGTTCCTGCAGATGAACCTGCTCCACGAAGAGCGGGATCCCCGCGGCTTGAAGACCGTCTTCGACGCCATGTTCCCCGTTCACAACGGGAAGAATCCGGATGGCAGCGACGCCACGCTGGAAGTGGAATTCGTGGATTACACCGTGGGCCACTGGGCCTGCAAGTGCGGCACCGTCGAAGGGCTCGGCTACCTCCGCACCACCTGCAAGAGCTGCGGCCACAACATCGTGGCGGACCACCCGAAGGACCCCTCGGTGGACTGCCCCAAGTGCGGCACCCGCAACAAGAACCTGGCCAAGATCTGCGACATCTGCCAGGAGCCTGTGGGGCTGCATCAGAAGATGAGCCTGGAGGAATGCGTGGAGCGCGGCGCCACCATGGCTTCGCCCCTCAAGATCCGCGTGCGCCTCAACCAGTTCGAGAAGGATGACAAGGGCAACCGCAAGTACAAGCAGAGCCAGGAGTCCGAAGTCTACTTCGGCGACATCCCGGTGATGACCGATCGCGGAACCTTCGTCATCAACGGCACCGAGCGGGTGATCGTGAGCCAGCTGCACCGCAGCCCCGGCGTGTTCTTCGCCATCGCCGGCGACAAGAGCCTCTACAGTGCGCAGATCATCCCCTACCGCGGCAGCTGGATCGAGTTCGAACTCGACACCAAGGGCCTGCTCTACGCCCGCATTGACCGCAAGCGCAAGTTCCTGGGTTCCACCTTCCTTCGGGCCCTGGGCCTGTTCGAGGAAGGGCTGGCGGACAACCAGGGCATGCTCAGCCAGTTCTATACGCCCTACACCGTGACCCTGAAGAAGGAAACGGTGCTGGTGGCGCCTTCGGAGCTGCTCAAGGAGCAGGAAGCCCTCGAAGACATCAAGGATCCCAAGACCAAGGAAGTGCTGGTCGAGAAGGGAAGGAAGATCACCACCGCCTCTCTGCGCAAGCTCCAGAAGGCGGGCGTGAAGGGCGTGGCCGTGAACCGGAACGTGCTGGACGGCGCGGTGCTTCTGGAAGATGTGGTCAACCTGAACACGGGCGAGGTGCTGCTGGAGGCCAACGAGGCCTTCCTGCAGACCCATCTGGAGATGTTCCAGGCCAACAACGTCAGCGACTTCACCATCTGCTTCCCGGATCTGGATGGCACCGGCAAGGTCTTCAGCGAGACCCTCTCCAAGGATCACACCGAGGACCCGGAGGAAGCCGCCAAGGAGATCTTCAAGAAGATCCGCCCCGGCGAGCCGGCCACCCTCGAGTCCAGCAAGAAGCTGTTGTACTCGATGTTCTTCGATCCCCAGAAGTACGACCTCTCCAAGGTTGGCCGTCACAAGATGAACGCCAAGCTGGGCCAGGAGGTGGATCTCGAGAACCGCACCCTCACCTGGGAAGACTTCGTCCACACCGTGCACTACCTGCTGCGGTTGAAGAAGTACGACACCACCCGGCAGGATCGGGGCGATGAAGTGGCCCCCGTCCGCAAGGACGACATCGACCACCTGGGCAACCGCCGCGTGCGGTCCGTGGGCGAACTGCTGGAGAACTGCTTCCGCGTGGGTCTGGTCCGCGTGCAGCGCGCCATCAAGGAAAAGTTCTCCATGGCGCAGGATCCCAACAATCCCCTGCAGCCCCACGACCTGATCAACAGCAAGCCCGTCATCGCCGCCATGAAGGAGTTCTTCGGCTCCAGCCAGCTCTCCCAGTTCATGGATCAGACCAACCCGCTGTCGGAAATCACCCACAAGCGCCGCCTGTCGGCCCTTGGACCGGGCGGCCTCAGCCGCGACCGCGCAGGCTTCGAGGTGCGCGACGTGCACACCTCCCACTACGGCCGCATCTGCCCCATCGAAACGCCTGAAGGCCCGAACATCGGCCTCATCAGCAGCCTCTCCTGCTATGCCCGCATCAACGAGTTCGGCTTCATCGAAAGCCCCTATCTGAAGGTCGAGGACGGCAAGATCGTTCATTTCGCCAAGATCATCTCCGTGGGCGACTTGAAGGTGGGCGATGTGCCCGTGGCCGATCCGAAGACCGGTGTGATCATCGAGAGCACCGCTCCCGCCACCCTCTATCAGCAGGTGGTGCCCCTGGATGCCCTGGAGGCCTCCAACAAGAAGCTGGAGAAGGCCGGCAAGCGTCCCGCCAAGTATGAGATGCACGCCTTCTACCTCTCCGCGTGGGAGGAGGACGAGCACATCATCGCCCAGGCCAACGTGGAGGTGGACGAGCACGGCGCCATCAAGGAGGAGCAGGTCACCGCCCGTGTGGCCGGCGAAACCAAGACCGTGGAGCGCGACAAGGTCACGCTCATGGACGTGAGTCCCAAGCAGGTGGTCTCCGTGGCCGCCAGCCTGATCCCCTTCCTCGAGAACGACGACGCCAACCGGGCCCTCATGGGCGCCAACATGCAGCGCCAGGCCGTGCCGCTCATCCGCACCGATGCGCCCATCGTGGGCACCGGCATGGAGTACTACGCGGCCAAGGATTCCGGCGCCTGTGTGGTGTGCCGCCGTTCCGGCATCGTGGAAACCGTGGACGCCAACCGCATCGTGGTGCGGGTGGAGGATGACCCGGAGACCGAGGCCGAAGAGAGCGGCGTGGACATCTACACGCTCATCAAGTACGTCCGTTCCAACCAGAACACCTGCTACAACCAGGTGCCCCTGGTGAAGCAGGGCGAGTACGTGCAGGCCGGCCAGATCCTGGCCGATGGCCCCTGCTGCGACAAGGGCGAACTGGCGCTCGGCCGCAACCTGGTCGTGGCCTACATGCCCTGGCGCGGCTACAACTTCGAGGACGCCATCCTCATCAGCGAGCGCGTGGTGAAGGAGGACCTCTACACCACCATCCACATCGAGGAATTCGAGGTCCACGCCCGCGACACCAAGCTGGGACCCGAAGAGATCACCCGCGACATCCCCCAGGTGCGCGAGGAGATGCTCAAGAACCTCGACGACTCCGGCATCATCCGCATCGGTGCCACCGTTCGCCACGGCGACATCCTGGTGGGCAAGGTCACGCCCAAGGGCGAAACGATCCTCTCCCCCGAGGAGAAGCTGCTGCGCGCGATCTTCGGTGAGAAGGCCTCCGACGTGAAGGATGCAAGCCTCACGGTGCCCCCGGGCATCGAAGGCACCGTGGTGGACGTGAAGGTCTTCACCCGCAAGGGCCAGGAGAAGGACCTCCGCACCAAGCAGATCGAGCACGAGCAGATCCAGAAGTGGCACAAGGATCTCGAGGACGAGGAGCGCATCATCCGCGCCGAGTCCAAGAAGAAGATCGTGGCCCTGCTCAAGGGCAAGGAACTGGCCGAGCCCCTCACCGACGAGAAGGGCAAGGAACTGGTTCCCAAGGCCAAGAAACTCACCCAGAACATGCTGGAATCCGTTCCCTACCAGCGCTTCCGGCAGGTCACCGTGGCCGCGGGCAAGGAGCGGATCGAGAAGCAGGTGCTCGACATCCTCGATCGCACCGAAAGCCAGCTCAAGGTGCTGCGCGACATCCTGGAAGAGCGCAAGGAGCGCCTGGAGAAGGGCGACGAGCTGATGCCCGGCGTGCTGAAGACGGTCAAGTGCTACGTGGCCGTCAAGCGCAAGCTGCAGGTCGGCGACAAGATGGCCGGCCGGCACGGCAACAAGGGCGTGGTGAGCCGCATCCTGCCCACCGAGGATCTGCCCTACCTGGCGGATGGAACCCCGGTGGACATCGTGTTGAACCCCCTGGGCGTGCCTTCCCGTATGAACATCGGCCAGATCCTGGAAACCCACCTGGGCTGGGCTGGCCGCGTGCTGGGCGCCACCTTCACCACGCCGGTCTTCGACGGCGCCAAGGTGAAGGGCATCAAGGACCAGCTCCAGAAGGCCCACGAGATCCGCCCCGCCGGCCCCGGCGTGGACGTGAAGGTGGAACGCTACGATCCCTCCACGGGCACGATGGTCGAAACCGCCATCCCCGATGGCAAGGCCATCCTCTATGACGGCCTCACGGGCGAAGCCTTCGAGCAGCCGGTGGTGGTGGGCTGCAGCTACATGCTCAAGCTGCACCATCTGGTGGACAACAAGATCCACGCCCGGAGCATTGGGCCCTACAGCCTCATCACCCAGCAGCCCCTCGGCGGCAAGGCCCAGTTCGGCGGCCAGCGCTTCGGCGAAATGGAAGTGTGGGCGCTGGAAGCCTACGGCGCCGCCCATGTGCTGCAGGAGCTCCTCACCTACAAGTCCGACGACATGCACGGCCGGACCCAGATCTACCAGGCCATCATCAAGGGCGAACCCATCAAGGATCCGGGCCTGCCCGAGAGCTTCAACGTGGTCCGCAAGGAGCTCAACGCGCTCTGCATCTCCGTGGAGATGCTCACCCGCGAGGAACTGGAGCCGGGCAGCGAGGAAACGGTGGATGCCGCCGTTTCCGCGGAATCCTGATCCCGACGCTGTCGCCTGTTCCGTTCCCCTGGTGAAAGGTCCTTCGAGAGGTCCCCATGTTCCCTGAAACCCAGAACATCAACGCTTACGAATGCATCCGGGTCACGCTGGCCAGCCCGGACACCATCCAGTCCTGGTCCCACGGCGAGGTCACCAAGCCCGAGACCATCAACTACCGCAGCCTCAAGCCCGAGCGCGATGGCCTGTTCTGCGCCCGCATCTTCGGCCCCGTGAACGACTGGGAATGCCTGTGCGGCAAGTACAAGCGCCAGAAGTTCAAGGGCGTGATCTGCGACAAGTGCGGCGTGGAAGTCACCAAGAAGGCCGTGCGCCGCGAGCGCATGGGCCACATCAAGCTCGCCTCTCCGGTGAGCCACGTGTGGTTCTTCAAGGGCGTCCCCAGCCGCATCGGCTACCTGCTGGACATCCCCCTCAAGGACCTTGAGCGCGTGCTCTACTTCGAAGCCTATGCCGTGATCGATCCCGGCAGCACGGGCCTCAAGGAGCGCGAGATCATCGGCGAGGACCGCTACCGTGAACTGAAGGCCGAATTTGGCGCCGAAGGCTTCAAGGCCCAGATGGGCGCCGAAGGCATCAAGGAGTTGCTCAAGCGCGTGGATATCGAGGCCCTGGCCATCGAGCTGCGCGCCCAGATGAAGGCCGAGACCAGCGCCCAGAAGCGCATCAAGGTGGCCAAGCGCCTCAAAGTGTCCGAGGCCTTCATGCGTTCCAGCAACAAGCCCGAGTGGATGGTGCTGGACGTGGTGCCCGTGCTGCCCCCTGAGTTGCGCCCCCTGGTGCCCCTCGATGGCGGCCGTTTCGCCACCTCCGACCTGAACGACCTCTACCGCCGCGTCATCAACCGCAACAACCGCCTCAAGAAGCTGCTGGAGCTGCGGGCCCCCGATGTGATCGTGCGCAACGAAAAGCGCATGCTCCAGGAGGCCGCAGACGCCCTCTTCGAGAACGGCAAGCGCGGCCGCCTGTTGCGGGGCGTCTCCAACCGCCCCCTCAAGTCCCTCTCCGACAGCCTCAAGGGCAAGCAGGGCCGGTTCCGCCAGAACCTGCTGGGCAAGCGCGTGGACTACTCGGGCCGCTCCGTCATCGTGGTGGGCCCCGACCTCAAGCTGCACCAGTGCGGCCTGCCCAAGAAGATGGCCCTCGAGCTGTTCAAGCCCTTCATCTTCAACCGCCTCGAGCACAAGGGCCACGCGGCCACCATCCGCCAGGCCAAGGAGATGGTGGAGCAGGGCGCCCCCGAGGTCTGGGACGTTCTGGATGAGTGCATCCAGGACCACCCGGTGCTGCTGAACCGCGCGCCAACCCTGCACCGCCTGGGCATCCAGGCCTTCCAGCCCGTGCTGGTGGAAGGCAAGGCCATCCGTCTGCATCCCCTGGTCTGCACCGCCTTCAATGCCGACTTCGACGGCGACCAGATGGCCGTGCACGTGCCCCTCAGCCCCATGGCCCAGATCGAGGCCAAGGTGCTGATGATGTCCACCCAGAACATCATCAACCCCGCCAACGGCCGCCCCAACGTGGTGCCCAGTCAGGACATCGTGCTCGGCGGCTACTACCTCACCAAGAAGCGCGCCGGCCGCAAGGGCGAAGGCATGGTCTTCGCCAACGCCAATGAAGTGGTGGCCGCCCACCACGCCAAGGTGGTGGATACCCACGCCATCATCCAGCTCCGCCTCAACGGCGAACTGGTGGATACCGAGGCCTGGCACAAGGAAGACCCCAAGAAGCATTCCGAGCAGGAAGTCTTCGAGTGCCCCAGCCGCGTGGCGAAGGATGAACTCATCACCACCACCGTGGGCCGCGTGATCTTCAACCAGGCCCTGCCGCCCCAGGTGCCCTTCGTGAACGGCGTGCTCAAGAAGGAGGGCCTGCTCTCCCTCGTGAACCGCTGCTACAAGACCCTCGGGCCCGATGTCACCATCCAGATGCTCGACGCCATGAAGGACGTGGGCTTCCTCTGGGCCATGAAGGCCGGGGTGAGCGTGGGCATCGATGATCTCGTGGTGCCCGAAACCAAGCCCGCCCTGCTCAAAAAGGCCGCCGATCAGGTCAAGGCCATCGAGCACGAGTACTACCACGAAGGCAAGCTGGACGCGGCCACCCGCTACAACCGCATCCTGGAAGTCTGGGGACAGACCGCCGAAGACGTGGCCAAGGACATGGTGAAGGAGCTGGAGCGCCGGAACGACAGCGATCCCTACCTCAACTCCATCTACATCATGGCCGATTCCGGCGCCCGCGGCTCCAAGACCCAGATCCGCCAGGTGGCCGGCATGCGCGGCCTCATGGCCAAGCCCAGCGGCGACATCATCGAAACGCCCATCCGGTCGAACTTCAAGGAAGGCCTCTCGGTGCTGGAGTACTTCACCTCCACCCACGGCGCCCGCAAGGGCCTGGCCGACACCGCCCTCAAGACCGCCGACTCCGGCTACCTCACCCGCAAGCTGGTGGACGTGGCCCAGGATGTCATCGTGAACGAGGACGACTGCGGCACCCTGGACTGGATCGAAGTGGCCGCCATCGTCAACACCGATGGCACCATCCGCGCCCGCCTGCGGGACCGCATCATGGGCCGCGTGGTGGCCGAGGATGTGGTGGATCCCTACGACAAGGCCAAGGTGCTTGCCCCCGCCGGCACCCTCATCAGCGAGGAACTGGCCTTCCAGATCGAGACCAGCGGCATCCAGAGCGTGAAGATCCGCTCCGTGCTCACCTGCGAAGCCCGCCGCGGCGTCTGCGCCAAGTGCTACGGCCTGAACCTGAGCCAGGGCCGCCTCGTGGACCTCGGCGAGGCCGTGGGCGTCATCGCCGCCCAGTCCATCGGCGAGCCCGGCACTCAGCTCACCATGCGCACCTTCCACGTGGGCGGCGCCGCCTCCCGCGCCAGCGAGAAGAACACCCACGAAGCCCAGATCCAGGGCCGCGTGAAGCTCGACGGCATCAAGCACGTGGAGAACCGCCAGGGCGAAACCGTGGCCCTGTCCCGCTCCGGCTTCATCCTCGTGGTGGATGCCGAAGGCAAGGAGCGTGAGCGCTACAAGGTGGCCCCCGGCGCCGTCATCAAGGTCAAGGATGGCGAAGCGGTGGACCCCAAGACCGTGCTGGCCGAGTGGGACCCCTACAACGACTACCTGATCAACGAGAAGCCCGGCATCGCCGACTTCAAGGAATTCGATCTCAACGCCAGCTACCAGGAAGAAAAGGACCAGATCACCGGCCGCTTCCGCAAGCGCATCATCGATCCCACCGACGACAAGCTGCACCCCCACATCAACGTGAAGGGCGACAACCACAAGATCCTCCAGCGCTACAACATCCCCACCGGCGCCTATGTGGAAGTGGAAGACGGGCAGGAACTGGCCCCCGGCGACGTGCTGGCCAAGACCCCCCGCCAGCAGGCCAAGACCAGCGACATCACGGGCGGCCTGCCGCGCGTGACCGAACTGTTCGAAGGCCGCCGTCCCAAGGATCCCGCCATCGTCAGCGAAGTCACCGGCATCGTGAAGTACGGCAACCGCGTCCGCGGCCAGCAGAAGGTGGTGGTCGAGAACACCGAGACCGGCGACAAGGGCGAATACCTGATCCCCCGCGGCAAGCACATCCAGGTGCAGGACGGCGACGAGGTCCAGGCTGGCGAGAAGCTCACCGAAGGCGCCGTGAGCCCCCACGACACCCTCAAGGTCCAGGGCGAAAAGGCCCTCCAGGCCTTCCTCGTCAACGAGGTGCAGGAGGTCTACCGGGCCCAGGGCGTGACCATCAACGACAAGCACATCGAGGTGATCATCCGCCAGATGATGCGTTGGGTCATGGTCACCGAAGTGGGCGACACGCCCATGATCGTGGAAGAGAAGGTGGACAAGTGGCGCTTCAAGGAGATCAACGAACGCGCCCTGGCCGATGGCGGCGCCCCCGCCGCCTGTGAACCCCAGCTCCTGGGCATCACCAAGGCCGCCCTCACCTCCGAAAGCTTCATCTCCGCCGCCTCCTTCCAGGAAACCACCCGCGTGCTCACCGAAGCCGCCCTGGAAGGCCGCGTGGACTACCTCCGCGGCCTCAAGGAGAACGTCATCCTCGGCCGGCTCATCCCCGCCGGCACCGGCATGCCCATCTACCGCAACGTCCGCATCGAGGAAGGCCAGTACCCCGAAGCCGTCGAACCCGACCTCCTCGGCTTCGACGAAATCGACGACGAATACAGCCGCATGGCCCAGCACGTCGAAGAAATGCAGAGCGGCATGAGCGAAGTGGACGGGGAAGACATTTAACCGCCGTCACACGGGGCGTAAACCGGCGGCAGACGCGCATTTCAGCGCTTCCTGCCGCCGGTTTCGCATGATAAGATCATCGGTCTTCCGGAGGCCTCGCGCGTGGTTCTTCCAGCATGGGTTTCGGGGCTGAAGCGCCCCTTCCAGATCGGCTTCGCAGCGGCGGTCCTGACAGCCGTTTTCACGCTGTTCATGCCGAACTACTACAAGTCCGAAGCCCGGGTACTGCCCATCGAAGCCAAGGGCATGGGCGGCGGATTGGGCAACCTGGCCGCCGCCGCCGCCGCCTTCGGGGTGAGCGTACCCGGCGGCGATGGCAGCGATGCCAATTTCGTCGACATCCTCAACAGCCGCTCCCTTCGGGAGAAGCTGCTGGAGACCGAATTCACCTTCAAGGAGCGCGCCTGGCGCTTCGGCGGCGAACAGCCACGCAAGGAAACCCTCGAAACCTATCTGGATCAACCGAACCGTGACCGCAGCCTCAGGGCGCTCGGCACAGTGCTTTCCGCCTCCCGCGACCTCAAGTCCAAGGTCATCACCCTGGGCGCCGAAACAAAATCCCCCGAGCTCTCCCAGCAGATTGTGCGGCGCACCCTGGAACTGCTGGAGGCCTTCGTCCAAGAGAAAGGCCGTACCCGAGGCGGCG
>MWBB01000049.1 GCA_002068835.1 Acidobacteria bacterium ADurb.Bin340
ACCCTTCTTCCGGAACAGGCCGAGGCGCGTGCCTGCCAGCAGTTCGCCCGCGGGGGTCTCCGCCAGACTGAAGATCTCCTGGACCTTCAATCCCTCCTCGGGCCCGTAGCTTCGCACCTGATTGCCCCGGATCTCGGCAACGCCTTGATCGGGGCTGGCCACCCAGATGCTTCCTCGCGAATCTTCCAGCAGGGCGAGGACCTGGCGCGCCTTGAGCCCCTGCAGGGCCCCGTAGGACTTGAAGCCGCTGGGGCCGAGCCGGGCCAGGGCGTCCATGGTGCCCACCCAGATGAAGCCGCTCCGGTCCTCCAGCAGGGCCGTGACCTGGCTCTGGGGCAGGCCGTCCCGGTGGTCGAAATGCCGGAACCCCACGGTCTGGCCCTGAAGGGTGGACACGCCCAGCCCCGCCACCCAGGCCAGCAGGCAGAGGCACCTTCGGAAAAAGGATCGGAGGGCTGGGGGCATGGGGCGGAGGGGAAGGCATGCGACCATCAGGTCAGGAGTGGCCATGCTGGTCGATGCGCACTGCCATCTTCTCGGCAGCGAAGTGGAAAACCCAAACCCTGGCGAAGTGCTGGAACGGGCACGCCGGGCCGGAGTCTCGGGCTTCGTGGTGGTGGGAACGCACCTGGAGGATTCCCGGGCCGTGCTGGGCCTGGCCCGGTCCCGGAACGATGTCGCGGCCAGCCTGGGGGTGCATCCCCACGAGGCCCATGCCTGGAACGCCGAAACGGAAGCCCTCCTGGCAGATCTGCTGAAGGATTCCGCCTGCCGTTTCGTAGGGGAGGCGGGCCTGGACTGGCACTACGATTTCAGCCCTCGGGCGGCCCAGGAGGAAGCCTTCCGGGCCCAGATCCGTTTGGCCCGATTGGTGGGCAAGCCCCTGATGATCCACACCCGGGAGGCGCGGGAGGCCACCCTGGCCATCCTCCGGGAGGAAGGCGCCGAGGCTGTCCGGGGGATCATCCACTGCTTCACCGAGGATCAGGCCTTTGCGGCTTCCGCCCTGGACCTCGGCTTCTACCTGAGCTTCTCGGGCATCGTGACCTTCCGGAATGCCGAGGCCATCCGCCAGGTTGCGGCCTGGGCCCCGGCGGATCGCATCCTGGTGGAAACGGATGCGCCCTACCTGGCGCCGGTGCCCCACCGGGGTCGGCGCAATGAGCCCGCCTATGTGGTGCACGTGGCCGAAGCGGTGGCCCGGCTGCGGGGCATGTCCCCGCAGGCCCTGGCGGAGCAGACCACCCGGAACCTGGAGGATCTGTGCGGCTGGTCGCCTTCCTGCTGAGTGGTTCCGTCCTCCTGGCCCAGGGGGCGCCCCTCCCCTGGGTGCCTCCGGCCCCGCTGCCCTGGCGCTCGGCCCAGCCCGAGCCCGTGCCGGAGCCTCTGACGCCTCCGCCCTTCAAGGGCCCGGCCCTCAAGGTGAACCTGAGTCCCGATGGAACCCTCCGGCTGGTGGATGCGAAGGGTGTGGTCCGATTGCGGGCGGGGCTTCCCGGAAGACCGCTGCGAGCCTGGCGGGATGGCGGCGTGCCTCTCGTTCCGCCCCACGGGACCTGGAGCTTCCCTTCCACCACCCCGCTTTCCCGAGGGCTGGGCGCTCTGCCGACCCAAGGGGACTTCCGCACCGTCCTCGAAGGCCTGCTCTGGATTCTGGACGATGGGGAGCCCTGCCTCACCGTGGTGCATCCTGCCACGGGCCGGATCCTGCATCTGGCTCTGCCCGGCGGCGAGCCTCCGGGCTTGGCCTTCCATCCCGACCGGTTGGGGGTGTATCCCGCGGCCACTGCGGAGGCCCGGGGCGAAACGCCGTTGTGCTGGTCCCTCTCATGGATGAGCCTGTTGCCGCAATGGGTGGAACTGGCTCGACCGCTGCCCCTTCCGCCCCCAGGTGGGGCTCTGCGCCCGTTCCCCCAGGAATGAATGGCATGGAGTTGGCTTTACCCTGAATCATCCGGTCGTGCCAGCCGGCGCTCCATTCCTGGCGCACCCCTCAAATGGGAGGAAGTCATGTTCTCGGAAACCCCCCGCACCCACATGTTGGCCCTGGTGCTGGCCCCTGTCGCCATCCTGGCCCCCGCCCCCTTCCTCCAGGCCCAGGAGGCCGAGGAGGACGCCTACCTCGGGGAAGCCCCCGAGCGCTATGCCCAGGTGAAGGTTCTGGAAGGCGAAGCCCGCATCCGGAAAGGCGATGTGGATGAGGAGTTGGGCCGGGGCGTCCCCGTGGCGGAAGGCGATGTCATTGAGAGCCGCGGGCGTGGCGTTCTGCAACTGGGTGACGGATCCCGCATCGCCTTCGCCGGGGATACCCGCTTCCGCATCCTGGCCCTCTTCGCCAATCGCGAGGGGGATCGCCAGGTGCTGCTGGCCCTGGATCGGGGCCGCCTGCGGGTCCAGGTGGGCCGGGACAGCGAGGGCCGCATCCGGGTGGACACGCCCAGCGGCAGCGGCGTGCTGACCGAAGGCGACAGCGTGACCTTCGAAGTGGACAGCGACCGCACCACGCGGGTGCGAGTCCACGCGGGCCGCATCGCCTTTTCGAACACCGCCGACCAGGCCCGCCTCGCCGCCGGGGAGCGTCTGACGGTCTACGGGGATCGCGACCGCCTGGACCGGGTCCGCGCCTTCAACACGTTCGATGTGGATGCCTTCGACGGCTGGGCCGATCGCTATGTGGTGGTCCGCCGCAGCCGCAGCTGGGAGCGGGTGCCCCGGGAGATCCGCTACTACTCGGACGATCTGGATGACCACGGCGAGTGGGTCTATGCCGATGACGTGAACGACTGGGTGTGGCGGCCCCTGCGGGTCAACGTGGACTGGCGCCCCTACTGGCGGGGCCGCTGGGGCGCCTATGCGGGCGGCATGACCTGGATCAGCGATGACCCCTGGGGCAGCGTGACCTTCCACTACGGCCGCTGGGGTTGGAATTCCCGCTGGGGCTGGTACTGGTCCCCGGGCGCCTACTACAGTCCCGCCTGGGTGGCCTGGAACCACTACGACAGCTACTTCGGCTGGGCCCCCCTGGGCTACTGGAACCACCCCGTCAGTTGGGGTTACGGCCCCTGGGGCGGCGGGTACTGCTGGAATGTGGTGAGCTTCAACCACATGCACCACCACCACCTGCATCGCCGCATCTACACCGATGTCAATGTCATCCGCGGCTTCAACCGGGGCACGGGCGCCACCGCCTGGGCCACGGCCAGCGGCTCCTCGGGCCGGTCCCTCGCCGCTCCCTGGCGACGGGGCCCTGTGATGGTGAAGGCCAACGAACTGCAGAACCCCAATGAATTCCGGCGGGCCCTCTCCCGGGATGTGGTGGTGAACCGGGTGCGGGACTACGAGCGCCAGGCCCAGGCCCAGACCGGCCGCACCATCCTGCGCCGGGATCTGGCCCAGCCCCGCCCCGTCGATCCCACCGTCGGCCGCGGTGCCCAGTCTTCCAACGGTCGGGGCGCTGGTTTCCGGACCTTCGAGGAGCGGCCCCGGCCCTCCGGGGAGCGCGCGGTGGTTCGGGAACCCGGCGGACGTCCCTCCGGCGGCCGTCCTGTCGATCGCCCCAACGAGGACCGTCCCCGTCCGACCGAACGTGAAGAATCGCCCCGATCGGGGGTCGTGGACCGCGGTCGTCCATTGGAAGATCGCACCCTTCCCCGGGAGCGTCCCCGTCAGGAACGCCCCTCGGCGTTCGAGGACCGCCCTCGCCCCCGTGAAGACCGCCCGATGCCCCGGGAAGAGCGCCCGGCTCCTCGTGGAGAGCGTCCTGCACCCCGTGAGGAACGCCCTGCTCCCCGTGAAGAACGGCCTGCACCCCGGCAGGAGCGCCCCGCGCCCCGCGAAGAGCGCCCGGCTCCGCGGATGGAATCCCCCTCCTTCAGCCGACCTTCCGCGCCCTCGGCACCTCCCCGGTCCGAGAGCCCCCGTTCGGGCGGCTCCTCGCGGGGCAGCGGTCGGCCCGGACGCTAACGCCCTGCATCTTCAACAGGAACGGCCCCGGAAGGGGCCGTTCCTGTTGAGGGTGAAAGGGGGATCAGAACAGGTCGATGGGGTAGGCGCCCTTTTCGATGAGCAGGTCGGCGATGCGGCCCCGGCGGACGGAACCGGCCACAGGGGCGGGCAGGGCGATGGCATCGAGAGCGGCGAGGGCGGCATCGAGGGCTTCGCCCTCCAGAACCTCCGCCAGGAAGAGCCGGGCGTGGGCGGCAACCTTGGGGGCGCCTTCGTTGGCGAAGACTTCCGCGCAGTCCCGGGCGAAGTCCGCCCAGCGGTCGCCGCTCGCGGCCAGCTTGTCGGCGCGCACCACGGCGGATTCCATCGTGTAGATCTCCATGGCCATGTCCGCGGCCCGGGCCGAAGCCTCCTGGTTCTCGATGAGCTTCTGGCCCGTCACCTCCAGGGCGGAGGCCACGGCGAACTGGAGCATGCGCTTGGCGCGCTCCACGGCCGTCTTGGCGCGGCCCAGGGGGCCATCAAAGGCAGGCAGATCGCCGGCATCCTTGCGGAAGGCCAGGGTGCCGTTGCCCACCTTCTTGAAGACCTGGTTGGCGATGATCATCCGGTTGATCTCGTTGGTGCCTTCGAAGAGCCGGTTGATGCGGTTGTCGCGGTAGATCTTCTCCGGCGGGTACTCGGCGCTGAAGCCGTAGCCGCCGAAGCACTGCACCGCGTCATCGGCGATGAAGCCCAGGGCTTCCGAGTCCCAGACCTTCATGATGGAGGCCTCCATCTGGAACTCGTCCATGATCTCCATCTTCTGCTTGGCGGCATCCGGCTGGTCCCAGCTGGCGGCGTGCATGCCGTCGTTGATGTAGCCCAGGGTGCGGAAGTTCATGCTCTCCGCCACGAAGATGCGCACGCCCATGTCGGCCAGGTACTTGCGGATCAGGCCGAAGGTGTTGATGGACTTGCCGAACTGCTGGCGCTCGCCCGTGTACTTGAGGGTGTACTTCAGCACCTCCTTGGCGATGCCGTTGCAGCCGGCGCCCAGCTTGAAGCGGCCGATGGCCAGGATGCCGAAGGCGATGCGGTGGCCCTTGCCGACCTCGCCCAGGAGGCGGTCCTTGGGGATGCGGCAGTTCTCGAAGGTGAGGGCGCGGGTGGAGCTGCCCTTGATGCCGAGCTTGTGTTCCTCGGCGGCCACGCTGAAGCCGGGATCGTTCTTCTCCACGATGAAGGCGCTGAACTTGCGGCCGTCCACCTTGGCGAAGACCACGAACACATCGGCGAAGCCCGCGTTGGTGATCCACATCTTGGAGCCGTTCAGCACCCAGGTGTCGCCATCCAGGGTGGCCACGGTCTTGGCGTTCATGGCGTCGCTGCCCGCGCCGGGTTCCGTGAGGGCGTAGGCGGCCAGCCACTCGCCGCTGCCGAGCTTGGGCAGGTACTTCGCCTTCTGCTCCTCGTTCCCGAAGTAGACGATGGGCAGCGTGCCGATGCCCGTGTGGGCCCCGTAGCTCACGGAGAAGCTGGCCTGGCGGCCCAGTTCTTCGAGCACCAGCAGGCCCGTGAGCTTGTCCAGGTCCATGCCTTCGAAGGCTTCCGGGATCTCCAGGCTCAGCAGGCCCAGTTCGCCCGCCTTGCCCAGCAGCTCCCGGGAGAGTTCCAGATCCAGCTTGTCGATGGCCGCATCGTTGGGAATGATCTCGCCTTCCACGAACTCCCGGGCCGCCTGGCCCACGGCCTTGGCATCGTCGGACAGCTCCTCGGGGATGAACTGGGGCTGGGAGCCGAGGGGGGCGACGAGGAAGCTCCCGCCGAAGATCGTGTCCTGGGATGCGTTCATGGATCCTCCAAATCCTGCAAAGGTGTCACAGCCAAAGCGGACATTGTACTGGAGGGGTCCCAGTCCTTCGCTGCGGTTTTTCCCTGGATCCCCGATGATGGAGGGCGGGAGGCCCCATGCCGGAGGGTGCGCAGGTCCAGCGGATGTTCAGCGGCATCGCCGGGCGCTACGACCTGCTGAACCATGTGCTGTCCTTCGGTCTGGACGGCTGGTGGTGGCGCCGCATGGCCAGCCGCGCGGCAGCGGGGCCCGGGTTGCGCTTTCTGGATGTGGCCGCGGGCACCGGGGACAGCAGTGTGGCCCTGGCCCGGCGGGGGGCCGACTTGGTCTCCACGGATTTCACCCACGCCATGCTCCGCCTGGGCCCCGCCAAGTTCCGGCGCCTGGACTTGAACCGCCGGATCTGGGCCAGCGTGGATGCCGACGCCCAGCGCCTGCCCTTCCGGGATGGCCGTTTTGACGGCGTGACCATCTGCTACGGCATCCGCAACGTGGAGGACCGGCCCCGGGCCTATGGCGAGTTCCTGCGGGTGCTGGCGCCGGGCGGGCGGCTCACGATCCTCGAGTTCTCCCGGCCCGTCTGGGGCCTGCGCCAGCTCTACGACCTCTACAGCCGCTTCGTGCTGCCCCGGGTGGGCGGCTGGATCAGCGGCGATCCGACCGCCTACGCATACCTGCCGGAGAGCATCCGCCGCTTTCCGGATGGCCCTGGCCTGGCCCGGGAACTGGAGGCCGCAGGCTTCGGCGAGGTGGAATGGGAGCGTCTCAGCGGCGGCATCGTGGCCCTCCACACGGGGCGGAAAACAGTCACGGAAACGTCAGAATCGCGTTGAAGATCTTGACGATTTGTATGCTCATTCGGTTTGCGGTTGTCGAAGTGTGTAGCATGGTGCCGGCACGGAGGTTTGGATGCCCGCCTTTCTCAGCACGATGGTGTTCGCCTACCTGGCGCTCTTCCCCATCCTGAACCCGCCCGCCATGGCGCCTGTGTTCCTGCAGCTCACGGGCGGCGTGAGCGAACATCAGCGGCGGCAGCTGGCCTGGCGCATCGGCCTCTACACTTCGATCTTCCTTTCGGTGCTCCTGTTCGTGGGGGGGTGGGCCCTCAAGCTGCTGGGGATCTCCATCCCCGTCATCGCCATCGCGGGCGGCCTGCTCCTCTTTCACAGCGCCTGGCACATGCTCAACAAGGATCCCCGCATGAGCGAGGACGAGAAGGCCGCCATCCAGGGCGACATGATGCACAAGGCCTTCTTCCCCCTCACGCTGCCCGTGACAGCGGGCCCCGGCGCCATGGCCGTGACCCTCAGCCTTGTGCCCAAAGGACGCATCCTGGAACTGGACACCTTCCTGCAGTTCCTGGCCGTGGCTTGCGGCATCGGGCTGGCCGGCTTCACGGTCTTCCTCTTCTACCGCTTTTCGGGACCCATCCTCCGCCGGTTGGGCAGCACCGGTGCCGCGACCATCAGCCAGATGTCGGCCTTCGTGCTGCTGGCCATCGGAGTCCAGATCGTCTGGGGCGGGCTGAAGGAGTTGATCCTCACGCTGCCCTGAGGGCCGGGTCTGGGATTCAACCCGGCCCTCGCGGCGTTCGATAGGTTCTTCACCCCCGTTCCCAGGGGTTGCGGGAGCCTTCCATGCGCACCAACCTGCCGGTGACCCAGGTCGAGCACACCCTCCGGGAGGGGGCCTTCCTGGTGTCCATGACGGATCCCAGGGGCATCATCACCTACGCCAACGATGAGTTCGTGGCCCTCAGCGGCTTCAGCCGGGAGGAGCTGGTGGGCTCGCCGCACAACCTTGTGCGGCATCCGGACATGCCGGCGGAGGCCTTCAAGGATCTGTGGGACACGGCCAAGTCCGGCAAGCCCTGGCACGGCATGGTGAAGAACCGCAGGAAGGATGGGGGCTTCTACTGGGTGGACGCCAACGTCACCCCCGTGATGGCGCGGGGCCAGCTTCAGGGCTACGTCTCTATCCGCAGCCGGCCCACCCGGGCGCAGATCGCCGAAGCCGAGGCGCTGTATGCGGAGGTCCGCAAGGGGCGATCCCTGGCCAGTCTGGCGAAGAAGCCCTGGGTGCCGTTCCCGGAACTGGCCTTCGGCGCCCGGTTCGTGGCCACCGGCGCAGTGGTGGTGGCCGTGTTCGCGGTGGTCTGCACCCTCACGATCCTGGCCCTGCTGCGCATCCAGGGGCTGGTCCAGGGCGGCGCGGACTCTGTGCAGCAGGCGGTGCTGGCCCAGGTCCGGGGGGCCCTCCAGGTCTTCGGCTGGGGCACGGTGGTTGGAGGCGTGGCCAGCCTCGGGGTGGCCTGGACGCTGGTCCGCACCCTCCACAACCAGTTGGGGGGCGAACCCCGGGTCGCCATGGGGACGGCCGAGGGCATGGCCCGGGGGGATTTCCGCCAGGAGTTTCCGCTGGCCCACGGGGACCGCAGCAGCCTGCTGGGCACCCTCTTCGGCATGCAGCAGCGCCTCAAGGGCACCTGGAACCGCGTGCGCTTCGATGCCAGCCAGGTGGCGGACGGGGCCGCATCCCTGGCGGGAGCCTCCCACGAGATCGCCGCCACCAGCGCCCAGTTGGCCCGGAATGCAGAAGAGCAGCAGCTTTCCACCGAGCGCATGGCCTCGGCGGTGGTGCAGATGACGGCCTCCATCCAGGAGGTGAGCGGCCACGTGAAGGCCACCCAGCGGCAGGCTGAAGAAGCCGTGGAAGCCACCCGTTCCGGCGCCGAGGCCGGCGAGGCCGCCCTGGAAGCCATGGCGCGGGTGGAGGAGGCCACGGCCAAGGTGGTTCAGGCGGTGCGCGTCATCCAGGAGATCGCCCGGCAGACGAACCTCCTCTCCCTCAATGCCGCCATCGAGGCCGCCAAGGCGGGCCAGATGGGCAAGGGCTTCGCCGTGGTGGCCGAGGAAGTGCGCAAGCTGGCGGAGCGCAGCGGCAGCGCCGCCAAGGAGATCGCCACCCTCATCGAAGCCAGCGATACGGCGGTGGCCGAAGGGCGAGGCACCGTCACCCAGACCGTTGAGGTGCTGGGGGGGATCCGGGATCACATCGGCCAGGTCACCAGCATGGCTCTGGAGATCGGCGCGGCGCTGGAAGAGCAGGCCCGCACCAGCAACGAGGTGGCCCAGCAGGTGGAGGAAGGCGCCCGCCGCGCCTCCGAGAACGCCAGCGCCAGCACCCAGCTCTCGGCCACCGTGCAATCCCTGGCCGAAACCTCGGATCGCCTCGCGGCGACGGCCGACGGCCTCCAGGCCCTCACGGCCCAGTTCCGTACCTGAGGTCCGCGCCTTCCGGCTAGGAGATCAGCAGGCTTCGGCCGTCCATTTCGGCGGGCTGGGGCAGGCCCATCAGCTGCAGCAGGGTGGGGGCCACATCGCAGAGGGCCCCGCCGGGGCGCAGGCGGCGGCCTTCGAAACCCTCGCCCACGATCACGCAGGGTACGAGGTTCATGGTGTGGGCGGTGTGGGGGTTGCCCTCCTCGTCCACCATGCAGTCCGTGTTGCCGTGGTCGGCGGTGATCAGCAGCGTGCCGTCGGCGGCGAGGGTGGCCTCGGCGATCTGGCGCACGGCCTCGTCCACCACGTTGCAGGCCTGCACCGCGGCCGTTAGGAGCCCGCTGTGGCCCACCATGTCGCCGTTGGCCAGGTTGCAGACCAGCAGGCGGTAGGCGTTGCCGCGGATCGCTTCCGTGAGGCCTCGGGTCACATCGAAGCAGCTCATCTCCGGTTGCAGATCGTAGGTGGCCACTTTGGGACTGGGAACGAGGCGGCGGTCCTCGCCGGGGTAGGGCTCCTCGCGGCCTCCGTTGAGGAAGAAGGTCACATGGGCGTACTTCTCCGTTTCTGCGGTGCGGAACTGCTTCCAGCCCTGGCGCGAGACCACCTCGCCCAGGATGTTGGCGAGATCCTGGGGCGGGTAGGCCACCTTCACGAAGGGATCCAGGGCCGCGTCGTACTGGGTGAAGGTCACCAGCTTCACGGCGGGCCGCTGGCGGGGCTGGAAGCCCGCGAAGGCGGGATTCACCAGGGCGTGGGAGAACTGCCGGGCCCGGTCGCCCCGGAAGTTGAAGAAGAGGACGCCATCGCCCTCGCGAATGGGCTGGTGATGGGCCGTGGCCGTGGGAGCCACGAACTCGTCGGTCTCGTTCCGGGCGTAGGCGGCGGTGATGGCCTCCGTGCTGGAAGGGAAGGTGAATTCGGCTTCGCCGTCCACCAGCAGCTTCCAGGCCCGCTCCACCCGCTCCCAGCGCTGGTCCCGGTCCATGGCCCAGTAGCGACCCCCGATGGACCCCACCCGCACGAGGGGCGTGGCCTGCAGGCGTTCCTCCAGCCAGGCCAGGTAGCCGTCGGCGCTCTTCTGGGGCGTGTCCCGGCCGTCCAGCAGGGCATGGATCGTCGTTGGCACGCCCATATCCTGGGCCCACTGGGCGAGGGCCACCAGGTGCTCCTGGTGGCTGTGCACGCCGCCGGGGCTCACCAGGCCCAGCAGGTGCAGCCGCTTGCCCGAAGCCTTGAGGTCCGCCATCAGCCCCGCCATGGCTGCGTTTTCCCGGAAGGTGCCCCGCTTGATGGCGGCATCGATGCGGGTGAGCTCCTGCCACACCACGCGTCCGGCGCCCAGGTTCATGTGGCCCACTTCGGAATTGCCGAACTGGCCCTCCGGCAGGCCCACGGCCTCCTCGCTGGTGCGGAGCTGGGTGGCGGCGTAGCGGCGGCGCAGCCCGCTCAGGTTCGGCATCCCGGCCACGAAGGGCGCGTCGAAGGCGTTGCGGGCGCCATCGCCGATGCCGTCGAGGATCAGGAGAACAAGGGGTCCGTAGGACATGGCGCACCTCGGGAACAGTCTACCGTCGGCCGCTGCGACCCAATCCCAACAACAGGATGTGACCGAAGCCCTGGGGCCAGCGCACTAACCTTGGATTCGGCCACTGAATGGAGGAACCCATGGCTCACAAGATCACCGATTCCTGCGTCGCCTGCGGCGCTTGCGTTCCGGAGTGCCCCGTCGAGGCCATCAAGGAAGGCGATCCCATCTACATCATCGATGCCGACACCTGCATCGATTGCGGCGCCTGCGCCTCCACCTGCCCCAGCGAAGCCATCGTCGCCGGCTGATTGAACCCCTGACACAACGAGGCCCGGGCTTGCCCGGGCCTCGTTGTGTCAGGACTGCCCGCAGTCGGTGCAGGGGATCAGCCTCCCGTCAGGCTTCGGAGTCGCCGCGGCGCACGCCCAGGAGGTAGAGCACGGCCATGCGCACGGGCACGCCGTTGGTGACCTGGTCGAGGATCACGTTGTTGGGGCCGTCGGCCACGTCGGAGGTGATCTCCACGCCCCGGTTCATGGGGCCGGGGTGCATGACCACCACATCCTTCTTGGCGCGCTTCATGCGGGCGGCATTGAGCTGGTAGAAACGGGCGTATTCGCCCTGGCCGGGGATGAACTGGCCCGTGCCCCGCTCGAACTGGATGCGCAGCATCATGATGGCGTCCTGCTCGGGGAGCACGGCATCCAGGTCATAGCTGAAGTCCACGGTGGGCCAGGCTTCCTTCATCTCCGTGGGGAGCAGGGTGGGCGGTCCCACCAGGGTGACCTTGGCGCCCATCTTGGTGAGCAGCCAGAGGTTGGAGCGCACCACCCGGCTGTGGCGGATGTCACCGACGATGGCCACCTTCAGGCCGTCCAGGCGGCCCAGGCGCTTGCGGAGGGTGTAGGCATCCAGCAGGGCCTGGGTGGGGTGCTCGTGGGCGCCATCGCCCGCGTTGATGACGCCGGCCTTGATGTGCCGGGCCAGGAGGGCGTGAGCCCCGGCGGCGCTGTGGCGCATCACGGTCAGGTCCGGGCGCATGGCTTCCAGATTGAGGGCCGTGTCCACCAGGGTTTCGCCCTTGGCCAGGGCGGAGGCGTTCGCATCGAAGTTGATGATTTCGGCGGAGAGGCGCTTCTCGGCGATCTCGAAGCTGTTGCGGGTGCGGGTGCTGTTCTCGAAGAAGAGGTTCACCACCAGACGCTTGCGCAGGGCCGGAACGATCTTGATGTCCGGGCGTTCGCAGACCTCTTCGAAGGCTTCGGCCTGGTCCAGGATGGCCGTGATGTCCTGGGCCGACAGGGGCTCGATCCCGAGCAGGTGCTTGTGGGGGAAGATGTAGCGCTCGCTCATGTCTAGGACCTCGTCTCCAGGAACACTCCGTCCACCCCGTCCACCTCGGCGATCTTCACCGAAACCCTCTGGTGGCGGGGGATCTCCAGCTTGAGCCCGACGAAATCGCCCTGGATGGGCAGTTCGCGGCCCCCGCGGTCCACCAGCACCGCAAGCAAGACCCGGCGCGGCCGCCCGAAATCCTGGAGCGCATCCAGGGCGGCCCGGATCGTTCGCCCCGTGAAGAGAACATCGTCCACCAGCACCACCGTGCGATTGCGCAGGCTGAACGGGATCTCCGTGGGCCCGATGATCGGCGCCCCGGCCTTCTCCGTGAGGTCATCCCGGTAGAGGGCGATGTCCAGGCTTCCCACGGGAACCTCCTTGCCCAGGAGATTCCCCAGCTTCTTGGCCAGGCGCCAAGCCAGGGGCAGCCCCCGGCTGCGGATGCCCACCAGCACCAGGCCTTCCTCGTGCCCGCAGGCCGCCGAGATTTCCCGGGCCAGACGCTCCAGGTAGCCGTCCATGTGCTGCGTGTCGAGCAGGCTGGGCACAGGGTTTTCGGACATGACAACCTCCGGCGGTGGACCTTCCAGTGTAGCGGATGGCCCGGTTGAGCCCGCGCAGGGCTGCGCCGGCTCAGGTTGCTCCGGAGGGGGCCGATGAAGGGGGATCGGCGCTGTGCCGTGGGAGGTGGCCGTGAAGAAGACCCTGACGTTCAAGATCCTGGGTCCCTTCCTGTCGGCTATCGCCCTCCTGGCGCTGCTGGGGGGCTGGGCCATGACCCGCTTCGCCTCCAACCAGCTGCACGCCCGGGCCGAGCGGGAACGGGGCGCTTCGGTGGAAGGCATCGCCCTCACCCTGTCCGCGGCCGATGCCCTGCTGCAGGCCCAGGTCCAGGGGGCCATGAAGACTCTGCAGGCCCTGGCTTCCGGCGCGGCCTCTCCGGGAGGTCCCGTGACGGTCGGCGGGGCCCAGGTTCCGGATCTCCGCTTCGGGGGGATGGGGGTGGCCAACCGCACCGAGTGGGTGGATACGGTCGCCAGTCGACTGGGGGGAACGGCCACCCTCTTCACCCGGCAGGGGGATGCCTTCATCCGCATCAGCACCAACGTGAAGCAGGCGGATGGCACCCGGGCGGTGGGCACGGCCCTGGATGCCCAGGGACCCGCGGCCCGGGCCCTGCTGCGGGGCGAACCCTACTACGGCCTGGTGGACATCCTGGGGGCCCCCTACCTCACCGGATACGAGCCCGTGAAGGAGGGCGGCGGCCGGACCATCGGCGCCCTGTACGTGGGACACCGCATTTCCACCCTCGACCTGCTGGCCCGGCCCATTGCAGAGCGGAGGATTCTGGAGGGTGGGTTCGCCGCCCTGGTGGATGCCAAGGGCGGGATCGTTTTCGGATCCGGCACCGTGCCCACGGAGCTCCAGGCCGCCGTGGTCTCGGGCGCGGGGCCTGCGGAGCAGTGGACGATCCAGCGCCAGGCCTTCGCCCCCTGGGGTTTCGAGGTGGTGGCGGCCCACCCGAAGAGCGATGTGGCCGGTCCCCTGCGGGCCATCCAGTTCACCATCGCAGGCGTGACCCTCCTGGCCTGCCTCAGCCTGGGCGTGCTCCTCCGGATGATCCTGCAGCGGACCCTCATCCGCCCGGTGGGCGCGGTGCACGACGGAATCGCCAAAAAGGATCTGACGGTGCACCTGGACGGCCTTTCCGAGGACGAAGTGGGGGATCTGGGCCGGGCCTACAACGCCAGCAACGAGCAGTTCCGGGGCATCTTCCGGGGTCTGGGCGCCGATTCCGACCGGGTGGCCAGCGGTTCCGCCGAGCTCAGCGCCACCGCCGAGGAAATGCGCACGAGTTCCGACGAGATCGCTCGCGTGAGCGAGCGCCAGCGGGATGGCATGTCCCGGGTTCGGCAGGCCATGGACCAGTTGACCCGGTTGACGGCCCAAGCCAATGCCGGGGTGGTGGAGGCCCGGGATCGCAGTGCCGAAGCCGTGGAGGCCTCCCATTCCAGCGCCCAGGCTGGCGCCTCCGCCTCCGAGGCCATGGAGGCCATCCGCCAGGCCACCACCCGCATGACGTCGGCCGTGGGCGTGATCCAGGACATTGCGCGGCAGACCAACCTGTTGTCCCTCAACGCGGCCATCGAGGCGGCCAAGGCGGGCCAGATGGGCAAGGGCTTCGCCGTGGTGGCCGAGGAAGTGCGGAAACTGGCCGAACGGAGCGCCACCTCCACCCGGGAGATCCGCGCCCTCATCGAGGAAGTGGATGCGGTGGTGGGCCGAGGGGACGAGGCGGTGAGATCCAGCGTGGCGTCCCTGGATTCGATCCGGGAGCACATCGCCTCCTTGGCCGCCGCCGCAGAGCAGGTGGGCGGCGCGATGGCCTCCCAGTTGTCCACCAAGGACGAGGTGCTGGGCCTGGTGGAGGCGACCAACCTGGACATCGAGCGCAGCGTTTCGGCCAGCACCGAGATGGCCGCGACCGTGGCCGAAGTGGCCCGCACGGCCGCGGATCTGGCCCGGGTGGCCGAAAGCCTGGCCGGGACGGTGGCCAGCTACCGGATCTGAAATACTGGATCCATGCGCACCGCACGGATCCTCCTTAACGGACTTGGCCAGGTGGGCCAGCACTTCCTGGGCCTGCTGGAATCCCAGGCCCTCCACCTGGGGGCGCGGCACGGTCTGGCCCTGCGCCTCGTGGCGGCCGCGGATTCCGGCGGCACCGTGGTGGACGCCGCGGGCCTGGATCCGCTTCGCCTGCGTACCCACAAGGCCGCCCGGAACTCGGTGGCCGGCCTTCCGGGCGGGCGGCCCGGCGGGTCGCTCCTCGAGCTGCTGGAGGATGTGGACCTGGTGCTGGAAGCCGCGCCCACCAACCTTGAAACGGGCCAGCCGGGCCTGGCGCTTGTGGAAGCGGCCCTGGAACAGGGCCTGCCGGTGGTGCTGGCCAGCAAGGGGCCCCTGGTGGTGGGATGGCCGCGCCTGTCGGTCCTGAGCGACTGG
>MWBB01000050.1 GCA_002068835.1 Acidobacteria bacterium ADurb.Bin340
CCTTGCCGCGCTCAGGGGTGAAAGACTGGAGGGTCTTCAGGTCCTTGTAGTCGATGACCGAGGTCTTCTCGACGCAGAACTTGCAGAACTTCGAACGGCGACCGCCAAAGCTCTTCTTCTTGCCCTTGCCCTTGCCACGGCCCTTGCTGTCCGGTCGGCGGCTCATCCCATCACCTCTTCCAGCGTACGTTCCTTGATCCCGGCCATGGCCTTGCGCTTGGATTCGCGCTCGAACCGCTGCTTCTGGCGGTCCCCGGCCTTCGCATCCTCGTCCATGCGGACGGAGAGGAAGCGGATCACGGCATCGTGGTTGCGGAAGCGGCGCTCGAGTTCGGCCACCAGGGTGGGCCCGGCGGTGTACTCGTAGAGCGTGTAGAAGCCTTCGCTGAACTTCTCCACTTCGTAGGCCAGCTTCTTCCGGCCCCACTTTTCGGTCTTGAGCAGTTCGCCACCCTGCTCGGCAATGATCCCCTCGAAGTACTTCACGAGCTCGTCAACCTGCTCGTCCGTCAACGTAGGGGAGGCGATGAAGATCGTCTCGTAGCGACGCACCCATCCTCCTTGTGGATGTGAAGCCCCGGCACACGGTCCGGAGCAAGGAGTGAGGCCTCCCGGCGGGAGGCGCAAAAAGTCAGTCTCCCAGGGAACCCATTGATCATCAAGCGGGATTCCCGGGCGGTGGCCCCCAGAAGGCGGCACCGTTCACCCGGGAGGGCAGACCTTCAAGATTCTCGGATGGCGCCAGAAGGTCCAGACAGGCCCGGAAGGGGCCCGCCAGATTCCCGAGGGGCTCCTGTTCCCCCTCATCCCAGGTCCTCAGCACCCACTCGGCCAAAGGCCGCTGGAAGGGGCCGATGCCCAGGCGTAGACGGGCGATGCGTTCGGTGCCCGCGGCCTCCAGGATCGAGCCCAGGCCGTTGTGACCCCCGGCGCTGCCCTCCAGGCGGAAACGCCCGACCCCCAGGGGCAGGTCCTTGTCGTCGTAGAGCACGATCAGGCGGGAGGGATCCAGGCCCGCAGCCAGGGCTTCGGAAACCACTTGGCCCGAGCGGTTCATGTAGGTGGCGGGCACCAGGCTCAGGAAGGGCCCCAGACCGTACAGGGTGCCGGTTCCAAAGCGCCTCAGGATTCGGGGCACATGTCCCTCGGCCTCGGCCCAGCGCAGCAGGGCTCGGCGTCCCAGGTTGTGCCGGGTTTCGGCGTACTCGGGCCCCGGATTGCCCAGGGGCACCAACACCCACCGGGGGGCTTCTGGGAAGGGCGCGGGTCGGCGGAAGAAGTTCAGGAAGTGGCTCATGGGCTCAAGCATGACGAAGGGCCACCCGGAGGCGGCCCTTCCAAAAGGCGGAAAACAGCCTGACCTACTTCTTGCCCTTGGCGGCAGGAGCGGCGACCTCGGCAGCCTCGCCTTCGGCCACTTCCTCCTCAGTCTTGCCCTGAATGACGCAGATCACGTTGTGGATATCGCCCAGCACCGTGAGGTGGCTGTCCAGCTGGATCTGATCCAGGCGCAGGGTGTCGCCCACAGCCAGATGCTCCACGGCCACGTCGATGTGCGAAGGAATGAAGGCCGGCAGGCACTCCACTTCGATCTGGCGATGGACGAACTCCAGGATGCCGCCTTCCTTCACGCCCGCAGGGGTGCCCTTGAGCACGATGGGGACGCTCACCTTCACTTTGTGGTTGGGATCCACGCGCATGAAGTCCACGTGCATCAGGCGGCGGGTCACGGGGTCGCGCTGCACATCCTTGATGATGACGTGGCGCTTGATGTCCGTGCCCTCGCGCTGGAGGTGGACGAGGCTGTTCATGCCCGTCTCGCTGGCCAGGATGCGGGCCACGGTCTTGGCGGGAATGGTGATGGCGACGGGGGCTTCGTTCAGTCCGTAGATCACGGCGGGCACCAGGCCCTGGCGCCGGAAGGCGCGGGCAGCGCCCTTGCCGGTGGTCTCGCGCTTGGTGATGGTGATGATTTCCTGGCTCATGATTCCTCCTACCTGGCCGCAGCGCGGCCCTCTCGTGGGGTCCGGGGCCGGGCGGCCCCCCGGCCCGTCCAGGGCCGAACGATCAGATTACCGCCGGGCTGGCCTTCGATCCAGACGGAATCCCGAGGAACGACCTCGCATCCAAGGCAGGATTCCCGACTGTGGCAGGCTGGAATCCGGAGGAGCCATGAGCAAGCCGAGTCGCGCCGCCCTGTTCGACATCCTGAACACCTGGAAGGTTCCGGGAACCCAGACCAGCCTCGTGGCCCTCAAGGCCGTCAGGGGCATCGATCTGGAAGGCGGACGGGTGCAGCTCAGTCTCCACCTGCTGGATGCCTACCAGGATCGCGCCGAAACCATCCAGCAGGCCCTGCGGGAGCTCATGGGCGCCCTGGAGGGCGTTTCGGCCGTGGACATCGCCTTCACCTGGGAGAAGACGCCCGAACCCTCCTTCCAGGACCTCCTCCCCACCGTGAAGGCCGCCGTGGTGGTGGGCAGCGGCAAGGGGGGCGTGGGCAAGAGCACCGTGGCCGCCAACCTGGCCTGCGCGGCCGCTCGCCTCGGCCTGAAGGTCGGCCTTCTGGACGCGGACCTGTACGGCCCCAGCATGGCCATGATGTTCGGCATCCAGGACGGCCCCGAGGGGACGCCCGAGGGCAAGATCCTCCCCATCGAGAAGTTCGGCCTGAAGCTCATGAGCATGGGCTTCCTCATCGACGACGACCGCCCGGTGGTCTGGCGGGGCCCCATGCTCAACAAGGCCCTCCAGCAGTTCCTGGGCGATGTGCTGTGGGGTGAACTGGACCTCCTCTTCATCGATCTCCCGCCCGGCACGGGCGATGTGCAGATCACGCTGGTCCAGAACGCCAAGGAGACCATCGCCAAGGGCGGGGCCGTGGTGGTGAGCACACCCCAGGATGTGGCCTTCCTGGATGCCAAGAAGGCCATCGGGCTCTTCAAGGTGGTGGAGGTTCCGATCCTCGGCATCGTGGAGAACATGTCCAGCTTCCTCTGTCCCCACTGCAAGGGCGAGACGCACATCTTCGGCCACGGCGGCGTGAAGGCCGCGGCCCGCGAAATGGACCTTCCCTTCCTGGGCGAGGTGCCCATCGACCTGGAGATCCGCGCCGGTAGCGACCAGGGAACGCCCCTCGTCGTGGGCCACCCCGACAGCCCCCAGGCGAAGGCCTTCCTCCAGATGGCCCGGGAGCTCAAGGTCAAACTCAACCTGTAGGCCTACCCCCTAGGAGCGTGTCCACGTAATGGGAGGGGCCGCGCTGGGAGCGCCGGGCGAGCAGATCAAGGAAGGCGAGGAAGGGGTAGCGGGAACTACCTTCGACGAGCCTGACGCAGAGCTGCGTGGCCCGCCGCCCCAGCCCGAAGGGTTGAGAGAAAAGGGCTTGTATGCTGCGTTGGCTCGGCCCTTCGGGCCTCGGGGCTTCGCCCCCGCAATCGGCTTCGCCGATTCGGCCCTATTCGCTTCGCGAATGGTGTCGGGCTTGCACGGTGTGCCCGCACCGCGCTGCGCCCTCCGCCTTGCCTCCAACCCCTTTTCTCTCAACGCGGCTCCCTCCGCTTACGTGGACACGCTCCTAGAGCTGCTTGTGGATGCGCTTCACCACGAAGCGCGGGCGGTCGCGCACCTCCTGGTAGATGCGGCCGATGTACTCGCCCAGCAGGCCGAAGGCGATGAACTGGCAGCCCACGAAGAAGAAGAGGATCGCAAAGAGCGTGAAGACCCCGCCCACGGTCCCGGCAGGGTTCACGAACCGGTAGACCACCAGGCCCAGGAAAAGCCCGAAGCCCAGCAGCGCGATGAACACCCCCAGCAGGGTGAGCATCTGCAGGGGGAGCAGGCTGAAGCTGGTCAGCAGATCGAACTGCAGGTTGATGAGACGCAGGAAGCCGTATTTGCTGGTGCCTGCGGCCCGCTCCGCATGGGCCACGGGCACCTCGGCGATGCGCTTGGCAAACGAGTTGGCCAGGGCGGGGATGAAGCTGGACCGCTCCTTGCACTGGAGCATGGCGTCCACGATCTCCCGCCGGTAGGCCCGGAGCATGCATCCGTAGTCGTGCATCTTCACGCCCGTGGTCTTCCGGGTGACGGCATTCACCAGCTTGCTGGGCAGGGTGCGGAAGGGACTGTCATGATCCATGCGGCCCTGGCGCCATCCGCCCACCACGTCGTAGCCCTCGTCGATCTTGGCCACGAGCTTGGGAATCTCCTCCGGCGGGTTCTGGAGATCCGCGTCGAGCGTGACAATCACCTCGCCGGAAACAATGCCGAAGGCCCCGAAGATGGCCGCGTGCTGACCATAGTTCCGGTTGAACTCCACCACGGAGACCCGGGGCTCCCCTTCCGCAATGACCTTCAGCAGCTCAAGGCTGTGGTCCCTGCTTCCGTCATCGGTGAAGATCACCTCCCAGTCACGGCCGGGATCCGGGAAAGCCGCCTTCAGCACCGCCGCCAGACGCTCCCACAAGGCCGGGATGTTCTCCTCCTCGTTGAAAATGGGAATGACAACGCTGACAAACGTCTGTTTCATGAAGGCTCCGGTCACGGCATTGTAGCGTTAGGATCGTGACCAGTCCTCCGGAGTGCCCGATGACACAGCCCAGGATCCTGTTGGTGGAAGACGAGCTCAGCCTCGCCGAAGGCATCAAACTCAACATGGAAATGGAAGGCCTTCCCTGCGAGTGGACCACCCGTGGGGACGATGCCCTGAAGCGGATCCTCGCGGACCCGTACGATCTTGTGATCCTCGACGTGATGCTTCCGGGCATGGATGGGTTCTCGGTCTGCGAGCGGGTTCGCGAGGCCAACAACCACACGCCCATCCTGTTCCTCACCGCCAAGAACAGCGAGGATGACCGGGTCCACGGCTTCGAGACGGGCGGCGACGACTACCTGGGGAAGCCCTTCCAGGTGCGGGAGCTCCTGCTCCGGGTGCGGGCCATCCTGCGCCGCGAAGCCTGGTACCGCAATCGTTCCCTGGCGGGACGCCAGCGCTTCGGAACCTACTGGGTGGATTTCGAGAACTTCTGCGGCGAAGGTCCCAACGGTCCGTTCACCCTCGGCGTGAAGGAATGCATGATCCTCAAGCTCCTCATGGAGAGCCCCGGCCAGGTGGTGAGCCGGGATGCCATCCTGGACAAGGTCTGGGGCGAGGATGCCAGCCCCACCAGCCGCACCGTGGACAACTTCATCGTCCGCATCCGCCGCTGCATGGAAGCGGATGCCCACCATCCCCGATGGGTCCACACCGTGCGCAGCGTAGGCTACATCTTCGATCCCGAAGGACGGATCCGGAAGGGCGAGGAGTAGGAACCCCTTCAGGCGCGGGAGGCCGCCAGATCCTGCAGGGCCTGCTTGAGCTTCTTCAGGTCGAAGGGTTTGCCCAGATGCGGCAGGTGCGCCTGCTCCAGGAAGGCCCGGGTTTCCGGATCGAACGAATCGCCCGTGGTGTAGATGATGCGACGCGCCATGTCCGGCTGGTGGGCCAGGATCCATTCGAAGAGCTGGATGCCCGAGAGGCCGGGCATGCGGATGTCCGACACGATCAGGTCGTAGCGCCCCTCCTGGAGCTTCTGCACGGCTTCCGACGCCAGCCCGCAGGCCGTCACCTCGCAGCCCCAGGAGCCGATGGCGTCCACCAGGCATTCCAGCAGGAAGGCCTCGTCATCCACCACGAGCACCTTCTGGCCCGCGAGGGAAGCCGATCCGGAGGGAACCGCAGCATCAGTCATCGGAAGCTCCATCAGAAACGCATTGCCCACACCCTCCTGGCTGCGGACCGAAGTCCGTCCCCCGTGGGCGCGGGCCACCGTGGCGGCAACGCAGAGACCGAGGGATTCCAGCCCCTTGGCCCCGGACAATTCAAAGACTCGCCCCTTTTCGGGCTCCGGGATGGCCGATCCCGTATCCTGGCAAACCACCTGGAGCGTTCCGCCCATGGCACGGGTGGCCACCCGGACGCGGCGGGCGGGCGAGGCGGCTGCGGCAAACAGGCCATTGCGAAGCAGCCCCATCAGGGCTTCCCTCACCTGCTCGGGATCCAGGCCCACCTGGGGCAGGGCAGGGTCCAACAGACTGTCGAGCACCACCCCCGTGGCCGCCGCTTCGGGCTCCATGCGCTTCACGGCTTCCTGGACCAGATCGTTGAGCTGGATCGTTTCCAGGCGCGGGGACGAAGGCGCAAGCACCATGATCAGAGGACGGAGCAGCGCCATGGTGCCATCCACCGACGCCAGCAGCCTGGCGAGGCGGGCCTGCTGCTGGGGATCTTCCGCCTGCTCCAGGAGAATGCTGCGCTGGAGCAGCAGCGGGTTGAGCCGATTGGCCAGCTCGTTGAACACATGGGGCATGATGCGGGCCAGGCTGGAGCTCGTCTCCGCGTGCTCCAGACGCAGCTCCAGGCTCCGCTTCTCGGCCATGTCCCGGACCATCGCCGAAAAGGCCAGCACGCGCTCGTCGCTGCCGCGGATCGGCGCGTAGGTGATGGCCACCGGGAATTCCTGGCCGCTCTTGCGGAGGCGCACCGAAGGGATGTCGCGCACCGTCTGACCCGTGTTGACCTGGGCGATGGCCTGCTCCAGTTCGCCGGCCCGGCTGGGCGGAATGAGCTGGTGGAAGGAATGGCCCACGATCTCGCTGCGGGTGTAGCCGAACATCCGCTCGGCGGCGGCATTCCATGTAAGGATGCGGCCATCGTGGCTGAAGCTGATGATGGCTTCCGCCACGCTCTGGATGAGGCCTTCGAGGTACTTCCGGGTCTTGAGGTTGTCCTGGTTGGCGCGGTCCAGCTGGGCGTAGAGGAGGTTCATCTCCTCGTTCTTCTTTTCCAGCGCATCCTTGGTCTGCTTCAGCTCGCTGAAGAGGCGGGCCGTCTCCATGTTGGACTTGAGGGCATCCTCCAGCAGCTCCGAAGCATCCGCGGGCTTGCCCTCGGGAAGATCCCGCACGCTCACTTCGCTGTGGCGCAGCACCGTGGTTTCCTGGACCGCCGCAGGCACCTCTTCGGAAGCAGGCATCTCCCGCACCATGGAGCGGATGTTGGATTCGATGAGGGCCAGCATCTCATCGAAATCCTTGATCTTCTTGTCCAGGTGGTACTTCCGGAAAGTGGTCCCCACCGTTTCCCGGGTGACAGCCAGGAAGGTTTCGATCACCCCCGTGCCCCGGGTGGCCACCGCCTCGAAGAAGGGAACATTGCGGAAATTCAGGCGCCGGTTCATGACGCCCACGGGAATCGCATCCGCCAGATCCCGCTTGTTGTACTGGATGACGAAGGGGATCTGCTTGATGTTCAGGCGGTTCGCGTTGAGGTTGTGGTAGAGGTTCGACAGCGAATCAACGTTCTCCTGCATCTTCGCTTCGCTGGAATCCGCCACGAACACCACGCCGTCGGCGCCGCCCAGCACCACGCGACGGCTGGCGTCGTACTGCACCTGGCCCGGAACCGTGTAGACCTGAAGATGGATGGCATTGCCGTACACGTAGCCGAGGTTGATGGGCAGCAGGTCGAAGAAGAGGGTGCGGTCCTCCTGGGTGTTCACGCTGAACAGTTCGCCCCGCTGCTCGTCCATGCACATGGCGTGCAGGCTCTGGAGGTTGGTGGTCTTGCCCGAAAGCCCCGGTCCGTAATAGACCAGCTTGAGCACGATCTCGTTGGAACGGGTGTTGAACTGGACCATGGGCAGGATCCCGGGGAATCCTCTCCACCTTAGCAGGAATTTTCCGGCCGCCCGGATGGAACCCACCGGGCTTCCGGGAGCCTGCGTGCTAGAATCCACGGGCTTGTGCGGGCACGGCCCGCGGACCCTCCCGGGAGCCCAGCGTGACCCATCCCCACGGCCAAGACGCCTGCCGCATGACGCCCCCGTGGGATTCCAGCGAGGTCACGCGATGAGCGTTCCGAATCACGTGGCCATCATCTTCTCGGTATCCCGTTCCGGGATACGCGAGACCTCTACGCGGAGCGGGCGTTGGGTTCGGGCGGAGGTCACGCGATGAGCGTTCCGAATCACGTGGCCATCATTATGGACGGCAATGGGCGCTGGGCGGCGCAGCGGGGGTGGCCGCGCATCAAGGGACACAAGGAAGGCGCCCGAACCGTGGAGGACATCCTGGAGGCCGCGGCGGACGCGGGGATCCGCCACCTGTCGCTTTATGCGTTCTCCACCGAGAACTGGAAGCGCCCCAGCCTGGAGGTGGGCGCCCTCATGGCACTGCTGCGCATGAACCTCCGCATGTTCATCCCGAAGCTGCGGGCCCGGGGGATCCGTTTCCATCATGTGGGCGCCGTCGAAGGCCTTCCGACGGGTGTGCTCAAGGACCTCCGGGCGCTGGAGGCCGCTACGGCGGACCTGGATCGCATGACGTTCCACCTCGCCGTGAACTACGGCAGCCGCCTGGAACTGGCCACGGCCGCCCGGCGCTGCGTGGAGGATGGACTCGCCCCGGAAGCCATTGACGAGGCGGCCCTGGCGGCCCGCCTGTGGACCGCCGACGTTCCCGATGTGGACCTGCTGATCCGCACCTCCGGTGAACTGCGCATCTCCAATTTCCTGCTCTGGCAGGCGGCCTACGCCGAGTTCTACCTCACCGAAACCCTCTGGCCGGACTTCAAGGGGCCCCGGCTCCGGGAAGCCCTGGATGCCTACGCCCAGCGCGAGCGCCGCTTCGGCGGTCTTTGAGGAAGGTCTGAATGAACGCATCTCCCGCGCGAACCTTCGACCTGAAGAACCTGGGCATCCGGGTGGCCACGGCCCTCGTCTTCGCCGTATTCTTCCTCACCCTGCTCTGGTTCGCGGACCACGCCTGGGCCAAGGGGGTTTTCCTGGGCCTCATGGCCCTCGGGGTGGCGGGCGGCGCCCGGGAGCTGTGCCTCATGGGCCGCAAGGCTGGCCATGCGCCCTCCGCCGTGGCCGCAACGCTGGTGGGCTGGGCCTTCCTCCTTCATTTCTACCTGGGGCCCCGCCTGGGTCAGGTCCAGGATCCCCTGCCCCTCTGGCTGGTGCTGGCGGCCGGCGCCATGGTGATCCACTTCGGCCACCTGCTGTTCGCCAAGGATCCACTGGAACAGGCCCTCACCAGCCAGGCCATCACCTGGATGGGCGCCCTGTACCTGGGCCTGGGCCTGGGCTTCATGGTGAAGCTCTTCATGTACGGGGAGACCACCCTGCCCAACACGGGCGGACGGCTGGTGTTCGCCCTGTTCTTCATCACCTGGCTGGGGGATACGGCCGCCTACTTCGTGGGCAGCGCCTTCGGCAGGCACAAGCTGGCCAAGCGGGTGAGCCCCAAGAAGAGCTGGGAAGGCGCCTTCGGCAATATCGCGGGCAACCTGCTGGCGGCCTTCATCGTCCAGCGCTGGGTCTGCACCGACTGGACCGTGGTGGACGCCGTCGCCATCGCTCTGCTGCTGGGCACCGTGGGCCAACTGGGCGATCTGGCAGAAAGCACCTGGAAGCGCAGCGTGGGCGTGAAGGACTCCAACCTGGGCATCGGCATCCCGGGCCATGGCGGGGTGCTGGACCGGGTGGACAGCCTGGTCTTCGCGGCCCCGGCCCTCTACGCCTACATCCATTTCGTCCACGGCCTGAACTGACGACGTGGCGGGGGCAGCCTTGGGCCATTCGGTGAAAAAGGTTCGGCGCGTGGCCGTGCTGGGGTCCACGGGCTCCATTGGCACTTCCACGCTCGAGGTGGCGGCGTCCCATCCGGACCGCCTGGAGGTGGCGGCCCTGGCCGCGGGGCGCAACCGGGAGCTGATGCGATCCCAGTGCGAGCGCTTCCGGCCCGGACTCGTCTCCCTGGCCGATGCGGAGGACGCCCGCTGGCTGGCACGGAACCTCAGCTACAAGGCCGAGATCCACCACGGGGCCGAAGGCCTGATGGCCTGCGTACGGCACGGCGACGTGGACACGGTGCTGGCGGCCGTGGTGGGCGCCGCCGGACTGGCCTCCACGGAAGCGGCCCTGCGGGCGGGCAAGCGGGCCTGCGTGGCCAACAAGGAGGCCCTGGTGGTGGGCGGGGCCCTCATGACCCGGGCCCTGGCGGAGGGCGGCGGCGAACTGCTGCCGGTGGACAGCGAGCACGCAGCCCTGCACCAGCTCCTGGCGGGCCGGGCGCCGGAGCACATCCGCGAAGTACGCATCCATCCCACCTGGAAAATGGGCCCCAAGATCACCATCGACAGCGCCACCCTGATGAACAAAGGGCTGGAAGTGTTGGAGGCAGCGGTGCTCTTCGGGCTGAAGGCCGACCAGATCCAGGTCACCATCCATCCCCAGAGCCAGGTCCACGCCATGGCGGGGTTCACGGATGGCACCTACCAGCTCCAGGTCTGCGCCAATGACATGAAGCTGCCCATCCAGTACGCCCTGCTCTGGCCCGAGCGGCTGGTGGGCCCCGTGCCGCCCTACGACTGGTTCCAGGCCCGGGCCTGGACCTTCGAGGCGCCGGACCTGACCCGCTTTCCCTGCCTGGACCTGGCCTACACGGCCCTGCGGCTGGGCGGAACCGCTCCGACGGTGCTCAATGCCGCCAACGAAGAAGCCGTGGCCTCCTTCCTGGCGGGCCGCATCGGCTTCTGGGACATCCCGAGCTGCAACGCCGAGGTGCTTTCGGCCCTGCCCGGCGGGCCCGCCGAAAGCCTGGAGCAGGTGATGGCCGTGGATGCCGAGGCCCGGCGGCGGGCCCGGGCCTGGCTGGACGGACGTTCCTAGGAGCCCTGGTATCATCCAGACCGGGCCCGCCGCGCACCGGCGGGCTTCGTGCATCCAAGGATCCGCATGCGCCGTCTGCTCTTCATCGCCCCCGCCCTGATCCTGATCCTGGTCTCCCCCAAGCTGGTGGGCTGGCTGGGCGCCGCCCTGATGATCGGCGGCCTGATCTTCATCCACGAACTGGGCCATTTCCTCGCCGCCAAGCGCATGGGCATGCCCGTGGAAACCTTCTCCCTGGGCTTCGGCCCCCGCCTGATCGGTTTCCGCTGGCGGGAGACGGATGTGCGCCTTTCCGCCCTGCCCCTGGGGGGCTACGTGAAGCTGGCCGGCTACAACCCCGAGGAGCCGGAGGCGGAGGATCCCCACGGGTTCCTGCAACAGCCCTTCGGGCGCCGGATGCTCTTCTATTCCGGCGGCATCCTGGCCAACCTCGCCACCGCCGTGGCGCTGCTCTTCGTCCTCCAGGTGGACCGGGCCCGGGCCACGCCCCGCCCCCTGCCTTCCCCGCTGCTCATCGTGAACGTGCTGAAGGGCGGCGCCGCGGACCAGGCGGGTCTCCAGCCGGGGGATCTCGTCCTCCAGCTGGGCGAGCTGGCCTTCCCCGGCAACCCGTCGGAGGCCGCCCGCCCCTACATCGAGGCCCGCCCCGGCCAGGCCATCGCCCTGAAGGTCGAACGGGAGGGCCGCCCCCGGGAACTGGTGGCCACGCCTCGGTCCGAAGCCGGCAAGGGCCGGCTGGGCATCGAATTCGGCACCTCCAAGGTGGCCTACGACCGCCGCTCCCTGGCCTGGTCCGATGTGGGCCGGGGCGCTGTGGGCGCCTTGACCGAATCGTGGAACATGGGCCGTCAGGTGCTGGTGGGCTTCGCCCGCCTGTTCACCTTCCAGGACAAGCTCGGGGAGATCGGTGGTCCCATCACCATCGCCCGGGCGGGCAGCCAGTTCGCCAAGGCTGGATGGGAGCAGTTCCTCTTCTTCTGCGCCTTCATCTCCATGAACCTGGCGCTGCTCAACGCGCTGCCCATCCCCTTCCTGGATGGGGGCCACATGGCCATCCTCCTCATCGAGAAGGTGCGACGGAAGGATTTCTCCATCCTGGTGAAGGAGCGCATCCTCACGGCGGGCTTCGTCCTGCTGGTGTCCCTGATGGTGTTCGTGCTTGCCCTGGATGTCTGGAAACTGAACCGGTAGCCCTGTGAACGCCCGCCACGCCGGATCCTTCCGGGCCCTCCTGGGCCTGAACTTCCTGGTGTGGTTCGCGGGCTACCAGGTGTTCCCCGTGGTGCCCCTGCACCTGCGGGACCTGGGCGCCACCCTGGCGGGCAGCGGACGGTTTGCGGCCTTCCTCACGGTGGGGACCGCAGTGGGGGCGCTGCTGATGGGGCGACTGGGGGACCGCGTGGGCCCCGCCCGGCTGTTCCGCCTCTCCGCCGCCGGACTGGTGGTGGTGCTCGCCAGCTACGGCTTGCTGAGCCAGGTGTGGCCCTTCCTGCTGCTGGCGCCCCTGCATGGCCTGCTGTGGGCGGGCATGAAGACCTCCGGCATGGCCATGGCCACCCACCTGCTGCCGGTGGAGGATCGGGCCTCGGGCCTGTCCTGGTTCGGCCTTTCCGGGGCCCTGGGGGTGGCTCTGGGGCCGCTGGCGGGCCTCCAGGCCTTCCCTGTGGTGGGGTTCCGCCTTCAGATCCTGGCCACCGCGGCCCTTTTCGTGCTGCTGGCCTTCGGCCCGGGCCTGGGGGCCCTGCGGGCGGAACCCATCTCCCAGGCGGAAGGCCCCTGGCCCGGTCGGCGCATCCTCATCCCCGGCCTGATCATCTTCGCCTGGGGCTGGGCCCAGGGCCTGCTGCCGCCCTTCAGCGCCCAGGAGGCACGCCACCTGGGGCTGGCATGGCCCTCGGCCCTGCTCACCTGCTTCGCCCTGGGCATGCTGGCCTCCCGCTCCGCCTTCGGGCTGATGGGACGAGGCATGGCCCCCCTGCGGCCCCTGCCCGCCCTCATGGCCGGAGGCCTCGCGGCCCTGCTGCTGCTGGGCCTGCTGCCCGGTGGCCTGCTGCGCCATGCCCTGGGCGGCGCCCTCTTTGGCGCCTGCCTGGGCCTTTCCCACACCCTGCTCTTCGCCGAAGCCTCGGCCCGCTGCGGTCCCCGGCGCACCGAAGCGGTGGGTCTGATGTACCTGGCTTACGAGACGGGCATGGGCCTGGGCGCAGGCCTGGTGGGCCAGGCCATGGAACATGTGGCCCGGCTTCGGGGGGATGGCTTCGCCTTCCGTTCCGGCTGGCTGCTCGGAGGTCTGCTGATCCTCGCAGCCCTGCCCCTGGCGCTGCGGGCCCGACGCCGCACACTGGCCACTCCCGGCGGCCCGACGCTGACACCAGGGCCCTGATCCCGTGACATCCCGTCTTCGGACGGGTGGCACACTGGGCCCATGGATGAACGCCCCCCCTTGGTCACCCCGGCCTTCGCGCTGGTCTGGGTACTCACCTTTCTCACCTTTTTTGCCGCCTTCCAGCTCTTCCCCACGGTGCCCCTGCGGCTGATGGAACTGGGCGCCAGCCGGGCGGAGTCCGGGTGGTTCATGACGGTCTTCACGACGGGCAGCGCCTTCGGCGCCCTGCTGACGGGGCCCCTGGGGGACCGTCTGGGCCAGCGGCGCATGGTCATCTGCTCCGCCCTGGGTTTCGCGGGTTTCGTGGGCACCTACGGTCTCCTGGACAACCGGATCTGGTTCTACGCGCTGGCCTTGCCCCACGGCCTGGTGTGGAGTGGGCTGCTCACGGCCACCATGGCGGCCCTGGGCGGCGTCCTGCCGGCGGCCCGCCGGGCAGATGGATTGGCTCTCTACGGGCTGGCCAGCCCCGGAGGCGTGATCTTCGGCCCCCTCGTTGGCCTGGCCCTCTTCCAGCGCTTCGGGCTGGCCCCCCTGGGCCTGGGCATGGCGGCCCTCTTCGCACTGCTGGGAGCCATGGGCCTGGTGCTCCCCCGGGACAACCCCCACCGGGAGCGCCGCAGCCCCTTCCAGAAGCCGGAGCGGATCATGCTCCTGCCCTGCGCGGTGCTGTTCGCCACAGCCCTGGGCTATGGGGCCCTGGGCACCTACACCGCCCAGGAAGCCCTGCAACAGTCCTTCCCGCCCATCCTCGGCATCCCCACGGCGTCCGCCTTCCTCAGCTGCATGGCCATCGGCATGGTGGCCATGCGCATCGTCATGACCCGCATCGGCTTTGGAACCCACCCCGTGCGGAGGCTCCCGGCCATGATCGCCGCTTCCGCCGTGGGCCTGGCCCTGCTGGCGGTCCTGCCCGGGGGCGCGGGACGGCACATCCTTTCGGGACTGGCCTACGGCGCGGGCTACAGCATGGTCCACACCCTGGTGAGCACCTGGGTGCTGGATGCGGTCCACGAGGACCGCCGGGGCGCAGCCTTTGGCGCCACCCTCTTCGCGTTCGATCTGGGCATCGGCCTGGGCAGCGCCGGCATCGGTTCCATCATCGGCCATCTGGGATTCCGGCCCGGCTGGGCCTTCGCCGCAAGCGCAGCCGTGCTGGCCTGGCCCTTGGCCCGGCGGCTGGCCCGCTGAAGTCCCTCAGCGGGAACTGCGACGCAGAACGATCTTGCCTTCCGCGGCCAAGCCTTCGATATCCACCCGAAGACGTGGGCCCACTTCCACGGGATCCAGGGGACCGGGCGTATGCACACCCATCCAGCCATCCCGGCCCCCCCGCTTGACGGCGTAGAGGCACTGGTCCGCAGCCTGGGCCGCATCCTCCCAGGTGAAGGCTTCGGGGTTCTGGTCCAGGATCGGGCAGGCCGCGTAGCCCACGGATATGGTGCAGCGCAGGGTGCGGCCGTCACCAAGCTCGAAGGTGTGGTTGCGGATGGCGCTGCAGAGGTTCTGGGCGATGAGATCGGCCCGGTCCCGTTCGGTGCGCTTGGCCACCAGCAGGAA
>MWBB01000051.1 GCA_002068835.1 Acidobacteria bacterium ADurb.Bin340
CAGTTCAAGCCCAGGTAAGGTTCTTCGCGTTGCGTCGAATTAAACCACATGCTCCACCGCTTGTGCGGGCCCCCGTCAATTCCTTTGAGTTTCAGCCTTGCGACCGTACTCCCCAGGCGGAACACTTAACGCGTTAGCTCCGGCACGGCAGGGGTCAACTCCCACCACACCAAGTGTTCATCGTTTACAGCGTGGACTACCAGGGTATCTAATCCTGTTTGCTACCCACACTTTCGCGCCTCAGCGTCAGTTACTGTCCAGGTGGCCGCCTTCGCCACTGGTGTTCCTCCACATCTCTACGCATTTCACCGCTACACGTGGAATTCCACCACCCTCTCCAGCACTCTAGCTCCCCAGTTTCGGATGCAGTTCCCAAGTTGAGCTCGGGGATTGCACATCCGACTTAAAGAACCGCCTACGCGCCCTTTACGCCCAGTAATTCCGAATAACGCTTGCCCCCTCTGTATTACCGCGGCTGCTGGCACAGAGTTAGCCGGGGCTTCCTCTCCAGGTACCGTCAAGTTGAAACTCTATTAAAGCCCCAACCTTCGTCCCTGACGACAGGGTTTTACAATCCGAAGACCTTCATCACCCACGCGGCGTTGCTGCGTCAGACTTTCGTCCATTGCGCAAAATTCCCCACTGCTGCCTCCCGTAGGAGTCTGGACCGTGTCTCAGTTCCAGTGTGGCCGATCACCCTCTCAGGCCGGCTACTGATCGTCGCCTTGGTGGGCCATTACCCCGCCAACTAGCTAATCAGACGCAGGACCCTCTCCTTGCCCCAGGCCTTACGGTCCCCGGGTTTCACCTCCAGCATCCCAGCCGAAGGTCTCATGCGGTATTACCATTCCTTTCGGAACGTTATTCCCCACAAAGAGGTAGGTTCCCCACGCGTTACTCACCCGTCTGCCATGCACCCTTGCGGGCACATCCGACTTGCATGTGTTAGGCACGCCGCCAGCGTTCATTCTGAGCCAGGATCAAACTCTCATGTTTAATCCTCAAGCTACATCCACGACCCTTGCGGACCGCGGAACGCTCTCGTTATTCGATTTGTCTGCCTTGGATCTCTCGACCCAGGCCGACTCAAAGGCTCCCATTCATCTCTATCCGGCTGTCAAAGACGCCTGCTTCCTACGCCCACAAACCCTCGAGCCCGTGAGCCACTCACTACAACGAAACTCGGCCCCTCGGCTCCGTCCCGCCCCGCACCTCACTGCCTCAGTGGCGCGGACATTCAGATTACCACCCTGACCCAAAGACGCAACACCTTTTTTTCCTCGGCCCCCTGCTCACGCAAACAAACCACGCCCTGTGCCTTGTATTCCGGGCTCATCTCCTAGAATCCCCTGGGGCGGGTTCTGCCCATGCAAGGGGAAACTGGATGGGCAAACGGGTTGCAGTTGTAGGGGCAGGACTCGCAGGTACCGAAGCAGCCTGGCAACTGGCCCAGCGGGGGTACGAGGTCTCCCTCCATGAGATGAGGCCGAACCGCCTCACGCCGGCCCATCAGACCGGTCTTGCGGGGGAGATGGTCTGCTCCAACTCCTTCAAGAGCGATGACCCCGCCAGCGCCACCGGCATCCTGAAGGCGGAACTCACACGTCTCGACAGCCTGGTGCTCCATGCGGCCCGAATCCACCGCGTCCCAGCGGGGCTGAGTCTGGCCGTGGACCGGGAGGCCTTCGCACGCGAACTCACGGAAGCGCTGCAGAAGCATCCGAAGATCACATGGATTGAAGGCGTGGTCTCGGCTCCCGATCCTGAAACCCCCACCCTTCTGGCTTCGGGCCCGCTGACCGATGAAGGCCTCGCCTCCTGGATGACCGACCACCTCGGCCAACGGCGTCTTTTCTTCTACGACGCCATCGCCCCCATTGTCGAAGCAGCCAGCATCGACCGTTCGGTGGTCTTCGCCGCAAGCCGCTGGGGCCACGGAGAGCCTGATTTCCTCAACTGCCCTCTGGATCGCGATGCCTACGAGGCCTTCGTGGATGCCCTGCTGGCGGCCCCCAAGGCCGCGCTGCATGACGATGTCACGCCCTTCTTCGAAGCCTGTCTTCCGATCGAAGTGATGGCCGAACGGGGTCGCGAGACGCTCCGCTTCGGCCCCATGAAGCCCGTGGGCCTCGACGATCCCCGCACCGGACGCCGGCCCTACGCCGCTGTGCAGTTGCGCCAGGACACGCTGGCAGCGGACCACTACAACCTGGTGGGATTCCAGACCCGCTTGACCTGGGGCGCGCAGGCCGAGGTGTTCCGCAGCATCCCAGGCCTGGAGCAGGCAGCCTTCGCGCGGTTCGGGAGCATCCATCGCAACACCTATGTGCTCGCTCCAGAAGTGCTCGACGCCACCCTCGCGGCCCGAGCTTGCCCCAATCTCTGGATCGCGGGTCAGCTCAGCGGTGTCGAAGGCTACCTGGAAAGCGCCGCTGCCGGTCTGGCGGCGGCCCATTCCATCGATCAGGCCCTTCGGAACCTTGAACCCTCGCCCTTCCCCCGGGAAACCGTGCTCGGAGCCCTTCTCCACTACCTCGCCCACGCGGAAACCAAGCACTTCGCTCCCGTTAACGCGATGCTTGGCCTGCTGCCCCCGCTACCGGACGGGACCGTTGACGCACGGGCTGCGAAGCGCGCAGGCGGCGCGCGCGGCCTGAAACAGGCCCGGGGACTCGCCTACCGGGAACGCGCCCTGGCAGCCCTCGAAGCCCACCTTGGGAGCCTGTCGTGAACCGACGCCTGGTCGTTTCCCTCGCCCTTCTGGCCGCCCTGCTCACCGGAGGCGCCGCCTACTTGGCCCGACGCAGGCCCGCGGCCCCGCCTGAAGAGACCGAGGCGCCGCCCTTTCACTCCCAGGAGGCGGGCGCGGCGCTCCTCCTTCGCTACGTCGACGAAACCGCCCCACTCCGGGCGCTTCGATGGCTGCCACCCAGCGCAGGCGGACACCAGGCCGTCCAGATCACCACCCAGACCGATCGCCAGCGGGTCGCCCTCTTCGAGAATGGGAGCATCGCTGGTATCTGGACGATCTCCCGTCCTGATCGGGTGGGTGAAGGCTTCTTCCGCTTTGCGGAGCTGGTCGAAGCCATTCCCGCTGAAGGAACCTTGATCCTGTTCTACCGGGCAGCAGCGGGCAGCCGACCTGAAGCCTCCCTGGTCCTGGCGCTGGACCGGGTGGATGGAAGCGTCCGCTGGGCCCAGCGTTCCAGCGGGGCCAAGTGTTCCCTTCAGCCCGGCTCAGATGGACCTGCGTCGTTGTGGTGCTTCGGTCCCGGATCCGCTCCGCAGCGCATCGATCTAAAAACGGGCCAGGCCAGCTCTCCCTTGACCCTTCCTGCGGAGATCCAGAGCCCTGGGTCCCTGGTTGCAACCCGGGCCGGGCTCCTGCTCATGGCCCATGGTCAGGGGCTATCCGTTCGGAACCGCGGGACGTGGCTCCATCACGCGCCCTTGCTGGAAGCGCAGCCTACCCGGCAGACGTCCTCATCCTTTTCCCCCGCAGTGGCCACGAGCGCTTCCCGCCTCTGGTGGCATGCCCGGCCCGATCTCCTGGTACCCGTGAAGCCCGATGGTTCCCTGGGCGAGCCCCTCACACTCACGCTGCCGGAGCCCTGGGATCACGACGTGCAGCGATTCCACCTCCTGGGCGCGGACCTGGACGGGCATCTCTGGTTCGATCTAATGGATGGCCCCAAATCGGCCCTCTCGGCATCGGAAACCGGGTGGCAGGACGAAGGAACGCCCTCGCCCGAAACCGCACCGGTGGCGCTCGTCTCGAACGCCCCCCGCGTCTACCGGTTTGATCCAACCCAACGGCGGTTCGATCAATGCCGCCTAGATCAGGCCTGGAAGGCTCTCCAGATCCCGATCGATGCACCCGGATCGTTCGAGGGGCTCTCTCCCGCCGGAGGCGCCTGGGGCCTCACCCTGCCGGATGGAGGCCGACTCTGGATCCCCCTCACCCGGCTGCCACTATCCGCCCTGCCCCTTCAGCCCAGGTAGTCGAACAGGTTCTGTTGGTTGGATTTGGCCAACGTGCTGAGAGCGGCCTGCTGGGCCGTGTCCTCCCGGGTGTAGGCCGTGATCGCTTCGGGGTAGTCCAGGGCCTCGTAGGTGTTCTGGATGGACTGGAGGCTCAGGTTGAAGCTCCCGAGGCTCTCCTCCAACTGGTCAAGGGAAGCCTGACGACCGCCCACTTCCGTGGTCAGGTCCTGCAACCGCCCATGGATGGTTTGAAGGTTATCGTATGCGGACTGGATGAGGGCCCGGTTGTTGGTGCTCAGGCCATCCCGCAGATCCGTTACGGCCTGGAAGAGATCCGAAGCGGAACCCTGGCCCCCGGGTCCGAAGAAAACCCGATCCCCGGTCAGGTTCGTGGTGATGGCGGCCCCCACGGAGACATCCAGGTCAATGCTGGCATTGTCGCCCGCGTAGGCGATGGGACCAGCGCTAGGCCCGCTGAAGGGTTCCGTGGTGGTGCGTGTTCCCGCGAAGAGGTACTTGCCGCCCGACTGGGTGTTGGAGATCGACAGGAAGTTGCTCCGAAGTCCATCCACCTCCTGGGCCAACCGTGGACGTCCAGAGGCTCCCGTCGTGTCGCTGAGGCCCTGCTGGCCCAGCTCCAGAAGCCGCGCCAGCCCGTCGCTGAGCGTTCCCAGCGAAGTCTCGCTGGCTCGAAGGAAGGAGCGCGCGGAGGCAATCTGCTTCTCGTACTGTTTGTTGCGCTCAATGGAGGTCTTGAAGTCCACGATGAGCGCCGAACCCGTAGGGTCATCCCCCAGCCGCACGATGCGTCGGCCGCTGGCCAGTTGCTCGTTGAGGATGGCGAGACGCTCCTTGGTCCTCTGAAGATCCAACAAGGTCTGCCGGTTGGTGAAGGGATTGGGCGTCCGAAGGCTCATGGCTCACGCTCCTAGCGGCCGAACTGGTTCACCAGCTGATCCGTCAACTGGTTGATGACACTGATGAACTGCGCGCTGGCCTGATAGCCCCGCTGGAAGGTGAGGAGCGCTGTTGCCTCTTCGTCCAGGTCCACGCCGGAAACCCGTTCCCGCTGGTTGCTGAGCGCAGTCAGAAGGTTCTGGTCGTTGGTGCTGCGGGTCTGGAAACCCTGGGCCTGGGTACCGATGGTGTTGGCCAGCGCCCCCACGGCCGTGCTGAACGGCCCTGAATCCCCGAGGCCATCGCCGTTGGTATCCACGGTTCCCGCAGCCAGCTGGAGTGCCGAGAGGGCGCGGGCGTTCTGGTTGTTGCCCGCAGCCCCCGCCGCCCCGGAGGCGGCGATGAGACGTGGATCCGAAACGACCGAGGCATTCACGGTCAGGCTGTTCACCATTCCGCGGTAGTTGCTGGCGGCGCTGACGGTGGTGGGCAGACCATTCGCCCCGTTGGCCGCAGCGCCCAGGAAGAAATCCAGTCCCGTGGTGACGCCATCGAGTGCGTACCCGCTGCGGTGCTGGAGGTTCACCTGGCCCGCCACACCGGCCGCCAGCTCATCCAGCCGCCGCTGGTAGGTGGCCAGCAGGTTGTCCCGAAGATCCAGGTTGGCCCCCAGGGCGCCATCCCGAATGGCCCCTGTGACATTGATGGGCGCCCCCGCTCCGAGCGATACATCCACCCGGAAGAAGTTCCCGAGCGTCGCATCCGGGGTCGCCGAAAGGGTGTAGGCCGTGCTGCCGCTCACCAGCACCGCGGCGCCACTGTCGAGTGTCACCTGCAGACGGCTCTTGCTGTCCTCGAAGACCTGAACCCCCACCAGCTCGGCCAAGCGGTCCGCCAAGGCCTTCCGCTGGTCCCGGGCATCGCTGTCGGCTCCAGGGCTAGGCTCCGTGGCGATGCGGTCATTCAAGGCAGCGATCTGGCTGGTGAGGTTGTTCACCTCCTGAACCAGGCTCCCGACATTGCGATCCGCCTGGGATCGCTGTTCCTGGAGCAGGTTCCAGCGGGATTTCAGGCCATCCACCAGGCTCTGGGCACGGCCCACCACGTTGCGGCGGACCGCGCCATCTTCCGGTCGCGAAGCCAGTTCATCGAAGCTCTGGAAGAAACGCTGGATGAGGGTGCCCAGGCCCGATTCGCCCGTCTCCTCGAACACCGGAGAGATCCCTTCCAGTCCCGCAAATCGCGTCTCGGAACCCTTCTGGCGGCCCGTGGCCTGCACGATCTGCATCTCCAGGAACCGGTCCCGCACTCCGAAGATGTTGTCGAGTCCCACGCCTGTTCCGAACTGGAGGGCCCCAAAGGTCTGCGAATCATTGGAACTTAGGATGGCCCGCTGGCGACTGTAGCCCGGCGTATTGACATTGGAGATGTTGTGGCCGACCACGCTCAGGGCGGACTGGGCCGCCTGGAGCCCGGAAAGGCCGATGTTGAGGCTGGAAGTCAGTCCCGGCATGGCTACACCTGTTCGCTGAGACGGAGGGAAAGGGTGTCGGGAAGCGCCATCTGCCCCTTCTGGCTGTATCCGGATTCACCGTGCAGGGCCATGAGGGTGGCCCGCAGCGGTGCCTGCAGCCCTGTGAGCAGGGCGCTCAGGGTGCCCAGGCGCCGCTTGAGGGCCTGGGCCTCCTGCAGATCCTGGGGCCAGCCTGAAAGGGCGGGCCAGCGGATGGCGGCCAGGAGCGGCAGGGGGTCCTCGCCGGCAACGAGACGCCGTTCCAGCTCATCCAGCAGGGCGGGCAGCGCGTGCAGCATGGATCACCTCCAGCGGATTCCAGCGCAAGCCGGATGCCAAGGTTCCACCCTCTGTCGGGTCGGCCTCAGGCCAGGAGATCCAGGTGACCATCGGCAGAACCTGCCGATTCTCCATCCTCCGCCCCCTCCGGGCCGCCCTCATGCTCGCCTGGATACTCTTCCTCCGGGTGCCGTCGGCGCCCTTCCCGCTCCTCGGCGCGGAGCCGTTCGGATTCAGGGATCACCCGCACCGAACCCTGCTCCTCCGCCGCCTGATCCAGAGCCACCTTCTGGCGCATCGCCTCCCGCTGGAGGTGCTCCCCCACATCCTGGGCCGCGCGCACCGCTTCGAGGTTCGCTGCCTGGAACATCTGACGGAACGCGAGGGGGCTGATCACCTCATCACATCAGGGGTCTCGGCGGGGCGGGGTGTGATCCCGGATGATCCCGTCGGCCACGGCCTCTCCGTCGGGGTGATAGCTGTCGGCTTCCATCTGGGCGCGGATGGCCTCCACCTTCTCGATCCGGACATCCGGAATCCCGGCGATGCCAGCCCGGGCCACGGCCACAAGGGAAGCCGTGCCGGACACCGCGAGATCGTCACCCTGGATCGCACCGATGGAGCCTAGGCCGGAGGAAGGTGCGGGACCCGATGCAGGCTTGGCGCCCCCCACGCTCGGGGAGCTCCCCACACGGCCTGCCTTTCCGGTCACGCGCATCGCATCACCTCGACAAGGTTCCTATCGGCACCGAAACAGAATTCTTCAAGTCTCCCTCGGAACCGGTGGAAAGGGCAGTCTTTTCCTCGCGCTGGGTCCAGGCCTGCTCCAGACGCTCGGCCAGCCCCCAGCCCCTGCCTGAAGCCATGGCCTGCTGAACCACGGCCTGATCCAGCAGGTATTCGTAGGTGCTCCGGGCCTGGCCCTCCTCTCCGAAAAGGCCGCTGGGCTCCACCGTCTTGCGCAGGGTCTGGAAGAGCTGGGCCATGAGCAGGCCTTCGAATTCCAGGGCAGCCTCCCGGGCACTGCGGCCTTCAGGGCCCGAAGGCAGCCGAGGCGCAGCGATGGACCGGGGATCCATGGACAAGACGTTCATCACGGGATCCGACATGATCGTCTCCTACAGGATCCGCAATTCCGCCTGGAGAGCCCCGGCATCCTTGATGGCCTGGAGAATGGCCACCAGATCCCGCGGCGTCACACCGGCGGCCTGGAGCATCTCCGCCAGCCGCCCCACGGAAACTCCGGGCTGGATGGCCAGGGCCTTGGGCTTCTCCTCGTTCACGGTCAGGTCCTTCTTGTCTGCGGCCACCGTCCGCCCCTGGCTGAGGGGGGCAGGCTGGCTCACCTGGGGCGTGCTGCTCACGGCGATGGAAAGTCCGCCCTGAACGATGCTCACGGCGCCGATCTTCACATCGGAGCCCATGATCACGGTGCCGGTCTTCTCGTTCACCACCACCCGGGCCTTGGACTGGAGCTGCACGGGCAGGTTCTCCAGGCGTGCCACCAGCTCCACCGCACGGCCCTTGAAGGCTTCGGGCAGGGCCACCTCGATGGTGCGGGCATCCAGCGCCCGGGCCGAACGATCCCCCAGTTCGCCGTTGATGGTTTCCACCACCCGCACGGCAGTGGTGAAATCCTCTTCCTGCAGGCTGTAGCGAAGGGATTCACGGCTGTTGAAATCTCCCGGAACGCCGCGCTCCACCAGGGCGCCATCGGGGATGCGGCCCGCGGTGGGATGGTTCTTCGTCACGCTGCTGCCGCCGGCCGAAGCGCTGAAGCCGCCCACCAGCAGCGGGCCCTGAGCCACGGCGTACACCTGGCCATCGGGCGCATGGAGGGGCGTCATGAGCAGGGTGCCCCCGGCCAGGCTCTTGGCATCGCCGGTGCTGGAGACGGTCACATCCATCTTCTGGCCGGGCTTGGCGAAGGCCGGCAGTTCGCCGGTCACCATGACCGCCGCCACGTTCTTCACCTTCACCTGGGTGGGATTGATGGTGATGCCCTGGCGCGCCAGGAGGTTGGTGAGGCTCTGCACCGTGAACTTGGTCTGGTCCTTGTCGCCGGTGCCATCGAGGCCCACCACCACGCCGTAGCCCAGCAGCTGGTTGCCGCGAACGCCCTGGAGGCGGGCCACATCCCGCAGCCGGGCCTCGACCCGGGGTTCCGTACCCGCCACCAGCATCAGCCCGGCGAGGAGCGCAATCACGAGACGCATGGGAGCCTCCTCAGAAGGGCCAGATGAAGTTGAGGACACGGCTGATGAAGCCGGGCTTCAGGGTTTCGTCCACCACACCCCGGCCCCCGTAGCCCACCCGCAGCTCCGCCACCTGGGCGCTGGCGATGCTGTTGTTGCTGTCCAGGCGCTGGGGATCCAGCATCCCGGCCACGTAGAGGCGCTGGGTTTCGTTGTTGAGCTGGATGTCCCGGAAGCCTTCGAAGATCAGGTTGCCGTTGTTCAGCACCTTCACCACCCGGGCCGTGACGATGGTGTTGAAGACTGCGCTGCGGCCTGTGGTGCCGTTGCCCTTGAACTTGTTGGAGGTCCCCGTGGTCTTGGCGCCGGTGTTGCCCGAGGTGATGCCCAGATCGCCCAGGCGGGAGAAGAGGCCGGGCGCATCCCACTTGTTGGAACCGTCGCGGCTGGTGTTCACATCCGCACGGGAGATCGCGCTGGTGCTTTCGCTGATGCGGAGGGTCACCAGATCGTTCAGGCGGCTGGCCCGGAGATCGCCCACCACACCACGATCCGTCCACAGGCTGCCTTCGGACAGGGGACCGGCGGGCGCCGCCTCCTCCACGAAGGGCACGGCAGGGCGACGCACCAGATTGGGATCATGGCGCTTGGGCAGGCTGCAGCCCGTAGCCACCAGCAGTCCCAGGATAGGCACCATTTTCCTCATTGCAGACCTCCCGGGAGGTCCAGTGCCAAGGCCGTGCCAGGGGCGAAAGGGGGGTCAAAAGGCGATCAGAATCCGGTCGTGGCCCGCCAGATCCTGGTGGCAGGAGGCCCGCTTCCAGCCCGCCGCCCGGGCCCGGCCAACCAGTTCGGCCCCCTGCCCCGCGCCGATCTCCAGCACACAGCCCAGGGCCTCCCGGCGCCGGGCCTCCGCCAGCAGTTCCGTGGACAGAGCCAGCCCCCGTTCCGGCGCGAACAGAGCCATCGACGGCTCGAAGCTCAATTCGGGCTGGAGGGTGGGCCGATCCGCCTCGTCCACATAGGGCGGATTCGACACCACAAGCCCGGGAGGGCCCGGCAGTGGATCCAGCAGATGCCCGGCATGGAAGGCCACCTTGGCTCCCAGGGTCGCCGCATTGGTCCGGGCCACCTCCAGAGCCTCCGGGCTGAGATCGGTGGCGGAAACCTCCCACGCGGTTTCCAGAGCCAGGGTGATGGCCAGGATGCCGCTGCCGGTGCCCACATCCACGCAGCGACGCACCTGGAGATGGCGGCCCACCTCCAGGGCGGCCTCCAGCACCAGTTCCGTTTCCGGCCGCGGGATGAGGGTGGTGGGACGGACCTCGAACCGGCGCCCCCGCCAGAGGGTCCAGCCCAGCAGGTAGGCCCAGGGCTCGCCGAGCCTGCGGCGCTCCAGCCAAGCCTCCACCTGCCGCTGGACCGCCTCAGGCGCGTCCTCGTCCCCGTGAGCCGCCAGCCAGGCGCGGCTGCGCCCCAGTCCCTCCTCGAAGATGCGCACGGATTCCGCCGCGGCCTCCCGAGGGTCGAGGAGCCGCGTCAGGGCGGCGGCAAGATCGAGGCGGAGCTGCTGGTAGGTCGGCATCCCTTCCAGATTACCGTTCAGAGGGCCATCAGGGCCTTGGCCCGAGCCTGGCTGGCCTGGAGCACCTCGTCATGGAGGCTGCCGCCGTGGCTGTCCATGGTGACCACCAGGGGAAAATCCTCCACCTCGATGATCCAGAAGGCTTCGGGGCTGCCGAAGTCCTCCAGCATCCTCACATCGACCACCTGCTTCACCCGCTCCGCCAGCAGGGCCCCGGCGCCGCCGGTGGCGTGGAAGTAGCATGCCCCCACCTTCTGGAGCCCCGCGCTGGTCCTGGGGCCCATGCCCCCCTTTCCGATCACCCCCCGCACTCGGTAGGTTTCCAGCACCTCCGCCTGGTAGGGCTCCTCCCGGATGCTCGTGGTGGGCCCCGCCGCCACGAAGCGCCAGGTCCCATCCTCGTTCCGGGCCACCACAGGCCCGCAATGGTAGATCACCGCCTCGTCAAGGAGCGGCCTCAGCCATTCGGGCTTCTGCTCCTTCATATACTTGTGGCCCAGGTCGCGGCTGAGCACGATGCGGCCCGAAAGAAGGACCTCGTCGCCCACCTTCAGGCGCCGGGCCTCGGCTTCGGAGATCGGAGTGGAGAGTCGGATCATGGCCCCACCTCAATCCAGGGTGGCCGCGCCATCCGCGGCAAGGGAAAGACTCATGCGCCTGTTGTTCCAGCACATGTAGCTGAGGCTCACGAAGAAGCTCGCCGGATGCCGCCACAGCTCCTCCAGGAACACCCCCAGCACCGTGGTGGCGCCACCGTAGCCCATGGGACCGATGCCCAGCGTGTTCAGTTCCTCCACCAGCTGTCGCTCCAGGGCATCCAGGGCAGGATCGGGATTGGGCGTTCCCACCTTGCGGAGCAGCAGGGCCTTGCTGCGCTCGTACCCCACCACCCGGTCGCCCCCGATGGCCACGCCCAGCACGCCCGGGCTGCAGCCGAAACCCTGGGCCTTCACCACCGCATCGATGATGCATTTGCGGACGCCCTTCAGGTCCCGCCCCGCCCCCAGGGCCACATCCGGCAGACGATACTGCGCCCCCACGTTCTCGCAGCCTCCACCCTTCAGCATCACGTCGATGCGGGCTCCGGGCTGATCCCATTCCTCGAAGTGGATCACGGGATGCCCCTCGCCCAAGGGATCCAGGTTGTTTCCGGGGTTCGCTCCGCTCACGGCCGCCACACAGTTGGGCCGCAACCAGCTGCGCCGCGTGGCTTCGGCCACTGCCTCGCGCACCTGGTCCCGGAGCAGCCGCTGACTGAGCCCATAGGGATGCCGCACCCAGAAGATCAGCGTGCCGGTGTCCTGGCACAGGGGGGCCATCCGCGCCTCCGCCAAGGCCACGTTGGCCAGCATCGTATCGAGGGTGTTGGCGCCCCGGCTGCCACCGGCTTCGGCCTCCCGGCTTCGGGCCAGGGCTGCCACCACATCGTCCGGCAGCCGGGTCGCGGCCAGCCGCAGCAGTTCCAGCAGGGCCGGTCCCAGATCACCCCCGTCGGGCCGATCCAGCGCCGCCCGCCAGTCGGCCGGAAGCACCGATCGGTCTTCGGCCTGCGACAGGGGCCTCAGGACAGGACGTTCGCAGGTGGACATGGGAAACCTCGGAGGCTGCGCAACATCATCGTTCGATGCCGCGCGGCGTCAAGGCGCGCCCTCATCCGGCCCAGGCCCGAGCCAGTGAAAGGGTCAGGGAGACCAGGGCCGCGGGGGAGCCCGACAGGGCCACGCCCTTGAGGTCCAGATCCGCCTGGTTCACCCGGTGCAGCAGGCGGGCGGCCCCTCCAGCACCATGCCGGTCCAACACCCGGCTGTAGCCGTCCACCAGGAAAGCCTGGCGGGGCGAAAGGCCCAGGGCCTCCGTCAGAGCGGGGCCCTTCAGGCCCGCCGCCCGGGCCTCGGCCAGGCGGCAGACGCGATCCACCTCGCGGCGGGCCTGACTCAGCAGCATCAGCGGACCTTCGACCGGATGGTCTTCCAGAGCCTGCCGCAGGGCCACCAGGGCCTGGGCCAAGTTCCCCTTCTGCCAGGCCTGGGACCAGGCGAAGGCCCCCTGCTCGCCCATGCGGAAGGTGGCCTGGTCCACATCCTCGGCGGTGATGCGGCGGCCTTCGGTCATGAGTTCCAGAACTTCCAGGGCCCGGCGCAGCACCCCCGGATTGCCGCCGAGGCGCGAAACCAGCCGCGCGGCCACACCGCCTTCCAGGGAAAGTCCCATGGCCCTGACGGTGGATTCCACGAAGCCCGGGGCCTCCTTTTCATCCAGGGCCCCCACCTTGAGCACCCGGCCCTCCTTGGCCCACTCGCTGAAGGGCTTGGCGCCCAGGATGCGGCCCGGCCCGGCCGACAGCGGCGTCCGTGACACCAGCAGCAGCCGCGTGTCCGGCAGCGGGTTGACCAGCAGATCCCGCACGGCGGCGGGCAGCTCCTTGGGCTTTTCCAGCAGGTTCTCCGCCTGGGGCACCACCACCACCCGAACGGCGCCCAGGGGCGCGCATTCGCTCAGGGCGTTCCGCACCTCGGGCCAGGGGCAGCCTTCCGCGCAGACCGTGAGCGAGAAGTCCTCCCATTCGGGATCCACATGGCGGGCCTTCCAGGCCTCCACCGCAGCCCGGCGGCCATCGGAATCATCGCCGTGCACCAGAGCGTAGGGCGCCGCCAGCCAGGTTCCCGGCGCGCTCATCCGTCGTTCCCTTCCAGCAGCTGGGTGAGGAAACTCTCCGCAAAATCGTCGGCCAGGGTTTCCAGCACCTGGAGTTCCCGGTTGTCGAAACTGGCGAAATTCTGATCCACCCGGTACTGGTGGCTGAAGGTCAACTGGGGGCGATCCACCACCACCGCGCCCGTTTCTCCGTCCAGCAGTTGCACCGAGGCCCCAACGACCACCTCCACCCGGCTGGCGGTGCCTGCGCTGGCCCGGGAACGGCCCTGGCCCAGCGAAAGCCCCAGGGGCCGCACTTCATAGCGGTCGATGGATGCCTGGAGCACCCAGCGGCTGGCCTCCGAGGGGGGCACGAGGTTCCAGGGCGAAGCCGCGGCAATGCGCGATTCCAGCGCCCGGCGGAAGGTCTGTTCGATCCCCAGCCGCGCCGTATTGTTGCGGAAGGTGGCCAGCCGCAGGGTGGCCCCCTTCGCCTGCCACACGGCGGACCGGGGCTGGCGGTCCAGCCGGTGGTAGCCGCACCCTCCCAGGAGCCCCAGCGCCAGCAGGGCGGCGGAAATCCGGCTCATGCGGGGTTGTAGATCCCCACGTAGGGCAGATTGCGGAACTTGCCATCCAGATCGAGCCCGAACCCCACCACGAAGTGGTCCTCGATGGTGAAGCCCACGTAGTCCACGGGCACCTCCACCCGGCGGCGGCTGGGTTTGTCCAGAAGGGAAACGATCCTGAGGCTGGCGGGTTCCCGGTCCAGCAGCAGCTTGCGCACCTTGCTGAGGGTGAGCCCCGTATCCACGATGTCCTCCACCACCAGGGCGTGGCGGCCCCGGATGGACCGATCCAGATCGTGGAGAATCTTCACCTCGCCGGTGCTTTCGGTGCCCGCGCCGTAGCTGGCCACCTGCATGAAGGTGACCTCGAAATCCAGGTCCATGGACCGGGTCAGGTCCGAAAAGAACATGTAGACCCCGTTCAGCAGCCCGATGACCACCAGGTCCTTGCCTGCGTAGTCGCGGGCGATCTCGGCTCCCAGTTCGCGGATGCGCGCCTGGAGAGGCTCTTCCGCCAGCAGGGGGTAGATCCGGCTCCGGGACATGGCCACGGGACACTCCTTCAGTCGTGAAGCTCCATTCAACCCCAGGGCCGGGTCCGGGTCTACGGTCAGCCCTCCCCTGCGGGGGCCTCCAGCACCATGGGCACAACCATGGGGCGGGTCTGGGTGGTCTTCCGGATCACCCGCCGGAGGTTCTGGCGCAGCAGCTCGATGAGCAGGTCCCGGTCCCGGCGCACCTCGTCGGGCGCATCTTCGAACGCCTGGCGGGCCGTGGCCCGGAGCAGCGCGCCGTAGGCCTCGTCGTCGCTGAGCTTCACGAAGCCCCGGGTGAGGATGGTGGGATCCGCAGCCAGTTCGCCCGTTTCGGAATCCACCAGCAAGGTGGCCACCACGATGCCGTCCTCCTGCAGGATCAGCCGATCATTCACCACGCGGGCATCCACGTGATGGGACACGCCCTGGTCCACATAGAGCCGGCCCACGGGCACGC
>MWBB01000052.1 GCA_002068835.1 Acidobacteria bacterium ADurb.Bin340
CGGCAATCACTTCTTCCACGCCGCCCGCCGCAACATGGACCTTCTCGTCATCTGCGTGAACAACTTCACCTACGGCATGACCGGTGGCCAGGTGGCCCCCACCACGCCCATCGGCCCCACGCAGACCACCATGCCCCTGGGCAACTTCGAGAACCCTTTCAACCTGCCCTTCATCGCCGATGCCTGCGGCGCCACCTACGTGAGCCGCTGGACGGTCTACCACGTGCGGCAGCTGGCCAAGGCCATGAAGGAGGCCATGGGCAAGAAGGGCTTCCGCTTCATCGAAGTCATGAGCCCCTGCCCCACCCTCTACAGCCGGCGCAACCGCCTGGGGGATGGCGTGGACCAGGTGAAGTACTACAAGGAAAAGAGCGTTGTGAAGAACGGAGCCGACACGAAGGAAGTCGGCCTGGGCTTCCAGGGCGACATCGTGGTGGGCAAGTTCGTGGACCGCGAGCGCCAGACCTGGCTGGATGCCATGAACGACCACTTCACATCGGTGCTTGGCGACAAGTTCACCCGCTACGGAGGCCAGAATGGCTAAGACCCAGATCCGCGTGGGCGGCCTCGGCGGCCAGGGCGTCATCCTCTGCGCCTCCATCATCGGCAAGGCCGCCAGCATCTTCGAAGGGAAGCACTCCACCCTCATCCAGGCCTTCGGCCCCGAGGCCCGCGGCAGCGCCTGCAGCGCGCAGGTCACGGTGTCCTCCGACCTCATCGGCTACCCCTACGTGAAGCAGGCGGACATCCTCGTGCTCATGAGCCAGGATGCGTTCAACCAGTTCGCGCCCACCCTTCGCCCCGGGGGCATGATCCTCTTCGAGGAGGAGCTGGTGGATCCCTCCAAGGTCAGCCTGCCCGAAGGCACGAAGACCTTCGCCATCCCCGCCACCCGCTTCGCGGAGGAACTGGGGCGGCGCCTGGTGCTCAACATCGTGATGGTGGGTTTCTTCGCGGGTGTCACCGGGCTGCTGAGCTTCGAAGCCGTGGAGAAGGCCGTCCGGGATTCCGTGCCCAAGGGCACCGAGGACCTGAACCTCAAGGCCCTCCGCAAGGGCTACGAGTTCGGCCGCCAGCAGGCGGGGTGCTAGCATGTCGCCCCACGAACTGCCCCCCAAGCTGCAGCTGCGTGACGGCTCCACCCTTGAGCTGGAAGTCTTCCGCCCCGAGGATGCTCCCACCCTGCAGACCTTCTATCGGGCCATCCCCGAAGAAGACCGCCTCTACCTGAAGGAGGATGTCTGCCAGGACGCCTGGGCCCAGCGCTTTGCCACCCGAGTGGCCGAGGGCGCCATCATCTGCGTGGTGGCCAAGGCCAACGGCGTGGTGGTGGGCGAAGGCAGCCTGCACCGCGCCCTCCACGGCTGGATGCGCCATGTGGGCGAACTCCGCATCACGGTGGCTCCCGACTGGCGCCGCAAGGGGCTGGGGCGGGTGCTGGCCTCCAGCCTCGTGAAGATCGCCACGGATCTCGGCATCGAGAAGATCATGGCCCAGGTGGTGGAGAAGCAGGCCGCCGCCCGGCGCATCTTCCAGAAGCTGGGCTTCCACCAGGAAGCCGTGCTGCCCCGCCACATCCAGGATCTTTCCGGCGCCAAGCGCGACTTGTACCTGATGGCCAACGACGTGAGCCAGATCTGGGCCGCGATGGAATCGCTGGTTTCGGACTACAGCCCGGACCAGGGCGCCTGAATCGATCCGCACGCTGAGCGCGGGACCGGGTTTTCCCGGGTCCCGCGCTCAGCTTTTCAGGACAGCCTTCAGGGCCCGGTCCGCCTGCATTCCCAGGTCTCCGGATGCCTGGCTGTTGGCCAGGGATTTGGCCACCGAAACCAGAAGCTCCGTCTCGCCCTGCTCCGGGAGCCCCGGGATCAACTCGACGGCTGCGGCCAGGGTCAGCGCCTGCCCGCTCTGGTCCAGGCCCGGGTCGTTGTGGGCCACGGTGGCCGCGAGGCCCTGGAGAACAGCCTCCATTCCTTCCGTGGCCAGGGCCGGAACCACAAGGTCCAGCGCCCGCTCCGGCTCTCCATCCAGGATGGCCTCCCGCAGGGAACCGCAAGGGTCGGGTCCAGGGTCCCTGGGCTGCGGCCGCAGGCGGTCCTCCGATGCCTCGGACGGGTAGAGGTTCACCAGGGCCGCCGCCTGGCCCCAGAGCGCCGGGTCTTCCGGGCCGGGCCAAGCCCCGAGGGTGGCCAAACAGACCAGGGGCCATCCGGTCTTGCCTTCCATGTCCGGGCGGGCATCCAGCAGCTTCCAGGCCGCCGCCTGGACCAGGGCGGCCAGCAGGTCGCCACGCCCCCAGCCCGCCTTCACCACCGAGGCCACCGCATCGAACGTCGCCACCAGTCCCTGGGCATCGATCACCTCGGCCAAAGCGCGGTGGTCCTCAGGAGCCTGGGTGCGCCCGAGCGGCACCGGCGCCTTCCAACCCTCCAGCCGCCGGGCCATGCGGCGGTGCCAATAGGTGTCCTCGGGCTCCGAGGCCGCCATCCAGGCGGCCCAGCCCAGGAGCCGGCGCCCGCCCACCCGGGGAGCCTCCAGAAGCTCGAAGAGGTTTCCGGCCCGGTGAAGGGCCACCGCCTTGTGCCCCACATTGGCCATATCGGGGCCCGCCAGAGGCATCAATGCCTGGAAATGCTGCACGGAGATCGGCTCCATCCCCTGCAGTTCGCCCCAGGCCAAGTCCGGTCGGTGGGTGCGGAGGGCCAGTTCCACATGGGGCCAGTGTCCGGAACCTTGGCCGACCGCGAGCAGGCCCTGGCCGGGCCGGGCCCGCCCCGTGCGGGCGAAGGCCAGCAGTTGAAGGGCCAGCAGCCGGTGGAAGGCCCGAGCATCCAGGAAGGGCCGCAGCCGCAGCACGGCCCAGAGTCCCAGAAGCCCGTGGGGCATGCCCGGAAGGTGCCCCGCCCAGTCCACCCTTGGGATGAGCGCGCGGATCGCTTCGCGCACCGCGTCCCGAACCCCCTCCGGTTCCACGATCCGGTGGGCGAAGGCCCGGAAAAAGGCTTCCGTCGGTCGCTCCAGCTCGGCCTTCCAGGCATGGGCAGGGGACATTTCAGACCTTCAGCCCCAGGGCTCCGGCGAGCGCCTGGGTCCAGTGGTGATCCCAGGCGCGGCGCCAGACCAGACTGCCTTCCTCAATGCCCGCTTCCCGCAAGCGTGCGGCCAGATCCGCCCGCAGGGCCTCCGCTTCAGCCCCCAGAGCCTCGGCCCCCAGGGCCAGCAGGGCCTGCAGGGCTCCCCGCTCCGCATCGAATGCCTCCAGGTATCCCGGATGGTCCGGTGCCGGGACCGACTGGACCTGCCGCTGCCAGCGTTCGAAAGCAGTCCGAGCCCGGGGATCCCTGCGAAGGGATGCCGAAACCTGCTCCCATCCTTCCGCAGGCACCTGCGCCTCGCCCGCCCGGGCCAGGGCCTGGCGCAGCTTCACGGCCTTGTCCACATCCCGCTGGAGATGGGCCAGGGCGACGAAAGCGCGAGGCCGGGTCCGCTTGGCGCGGCGTTCGAAGAAGGCGCCCATGGCCGCAACCACGGCTTCGGCGGACACGCCGACCTGGGCCCAGCTTTCCAGCTGGAGGAAATCCTCGCGGCTCAGGAAGGCGGTCCGGCCGTGCAGGTGGAAGGCCCACTCCGCCTCGAGCCAATCCAGCTCCTCGCGGGTGTAGCTCACGATCGGGGCACCAGACGGCTCCCATCGGCCAGGGCCAGTTCCGTTCCATTCCAGCCCACCACCTCCTCGGGAAGGATTTCGCCCCGGGCATAGCCCTTGAGGGCGAAAGGCCCTTCCTTGATCAGCGTTCCCTTGCGGTCGTAGATCTTCAGGAACCATCCCGTGGCGTGGGGTTCGCCCACGATGACGAAAACCCCATCGCGGCGCTTGCCGACGAAAAAAGCCTCCGCAGGAACGCCCTGGGGGCGGGAAGGAGCCCCGCAAGCGGCCAGCAGCACCAGGGAGAGGACGGAAGGGACCAGCAGGGTTTTCATGGAGGCTCCTCGGCACAGGGGCTGCGTTCCAGAGATTCTATCGCTTCGCGTTAGACTGCCAGGGTCGAGGAGCCATGCCGCCTTTCCGCGAACACATCCGCTACAAGAGCCGCAAGGAGATCGAAAAGCTCCGGGAGGCCGGGCGCCTTGCCGCCAACGCCCTGCGGGTGGCGGCAAGGGCCGCGAAGCCCGGCGTGAGCCTGTTGGACGTGGACAAGGTGGCAGAGCGCTACATCCGCGCCCAGGGCGGCACCCCCAATTTCAAGGGCTACCACGGCTTTCCCGGCACCCTGTGCCTTTCCGTGAATGACCGGGTGGTGCATGGCATCCCCGACCGCTACGTGCTCCAGGAGGGCGATGTCCTGGCCATCGACTGCGGCGCGAAGCTGGACGGCTTCCACGGCGATACCTGCCTCACCGTGGGCGTGGGCCGCATCAGCGAGGAGGCCAAACGCCTCCTGCAGACCACCCAGCTGGCGATGTTCCTGGGCATCGAGTTCTGTCGGCCGGGGCATCGGCTGGGTGACATGGCCTCGGCCGTGCAGCGCTTCGCCGAGGAGCGGGGCTACAGCGTGGTGCGTGAATACATCGGCCACGGCATCGGGCGGGAGCTGCACGAGGATCCCCAGGTGGTCTTTGCGGACCAGAAGCCTGGCACGGGTTTCCGCATGGAGCCGGGCATGGTCATCACCATCGAGCCCATCCTCAACATGGGCACCCAGCGCTGCCTGGTGGAGCCGGATGGCTGGACGGTCCGCACAGCGGACGGCCAGTGGAGCGCCCAGTTCGAGCACACCGTGGCTGTGACCAAGGATGGCCCGGACATCCTGAGCCGCCCGGATCCCGAATTCGAGCTGGAGGACGGCCTCTGATGGAGGTCCTGGCCCCGGCCAAGTTCAACCGCTTCCTGGCCGTGCTGAACCGGCGCGCCGACGGGTTCCATGCCCTGGAGCTGGTGAGCACCGTACTGGAGGGGATGCCGGACCTCACGGACCACCTCGTGGCGGAACCCGCATCGACCTTCAGCCTGCAGGTGGAAGGCCCCCGCAGCGCCGGACTGGAAGCCACCGGGGACAACCTGGTGGCGCGTGCCTGGCGCCTGCTGGAGGCCGCGGCGGGCCGTTCGCTGCCTGCGCGGGTGACCCTCCACAAACGCATCCCCCACGGCGCCGGGCTCGGGGGCGGCAGCAGCGATGCCGCCGCCGCGCTGCGCCTGGGCAATGGATTCTTCGCCCTGGGCCTTCCCGAAGCCCGGATGCTGGCTCTGGCCGCGGAACTCGGCAGCGATGTGCCCCTCTTCCTCCTGGGCGGCACCGTGCTGGGCCTCGATCGAGGCGAGCGGGTGCTGCCCCTCCGGCACCTGCCCCTGGAACCGATGCTGCTGGTCCATCCAGGCCTGCACGTGCCCACGCCTTCGGTCTACAAGGCCCTGGCTGCCGTGGGCTATCCGCCGGTCGCCCCCTGCCCCAGCCTGGGCCCGGGCCAAGCGCCTCCCTGGCGCAATGATCTGACCGCCGCTGCCCTGCATGTTTGCCCCGGTCTGGCGGAGGTCCGGGATGCCCTCTCGGCCCTGGGCGGCGAGCCCCTGCTTTGCGGCTCGGGCTCCTGCTGGGCGGCCCGGTTCCCAACGGCAATGGAGCGGAACGCGGCCCTGGAACGGCTGAAACGGCAGCACCCCGAATGGGGCGCCTGGGCCACCCTTCAGAACGTGTAGAGCGTTCCCACCCCCAGGCTGCCCGTGGTCTGGGCCCGAACCAGGGGCGACTGGGCCGGAGTCTCCGCCAGGCGCGTCAGGCTCGTGAAGGCGAAGAACCGCGTGCGGGGTCCCAGGCTCCACCCGCCGGAAAGCCCCAGGGACGTGTCCCGCAGACCGCCGCCCGGCGCATAGGGCCGCGCATCCCCGGGTCGCAGGCGGGGATCCCCGGAGGCCAGCAGCACGGCCCGGCGGGCGGCCTGCTCCGGGGTGATGCCGAAGTCGTAGGCCATGTGCTCCGCATCCGCGAAGGTGGCAGAAAGCGAAGCCCCCAGGAAGCCCCGGGCACCCAGGCGCCAGCCATAGCCCAGGCTCAACGCGCCCCGGGTGCCGCCATCGGCATTGAGGGCCCGCTGGAAGGAGGCCCGGAAGGTGGCCGCACCCCACCGGTAGCCGCCCCCCAGACCAGCCCAGAAGGTGAGATCCCGATCCCCCATGCCCGCCAATCCATCGGCCCGGGCCTCCTTCCGGCGCTCCCCGAAGCCCACCCCGGCATCCCCGGACCAGGAACCCCGAGCCAGGAAACGCCAGCCGGCGCCCGCACCGAGACTCACCCGGGAGGGTCCAAGGACGAAGCGGCCCTCCCAGTCCAGGATGCCCACGGGCAAGGCGGCCAGCCTCGTTTCATCCGCACCGGTGTAGGCCGGCACCGCCAGCCCCAGAACGCCCCCCCGGAGCGTCCAGCCCTGGCCAGGGCGCCCCTCTCCCAGACTGTCCATCACATCCTGGCCAGCCAGGGAGGCCGTGAACCCTGCCAGCAGCAGCCCCGTCACCCGTTTCACGCCCACCTCCCGAAGATTTGGATCGCGGCGTTCCCCCGCCGATGGATATAGGATTCCGATGCTTCCAAGGCCGTCCATGTCCTTTCCTGAAACCCGCCCCGATCCACCCCGTGCCCCGGAAGGGCTCGAGGCCCAGGATGCCCTCTTCAGCCTGGCGTTCAGGATGCTTCCGGAAGCCGCCACCATTACCCGCAGGTCGGATGGCGCGGTGCTGGACGTGAACGAAGCCTTCCTGGAACTCTCCGGGTTCGCGCGGCAACAGGTGATCGGCCCCACCACGCAGCAGTTGGGCCTCTGGGCCCATCCCGAAGACCGCTCCCGCATGCTGGCCGCCCTGGAGGCCAAGGGGGAGCTGCGGGACCACCCCACGCGCATCCAGCGCGCGGATGGCACCGTCCGCCGGGTGCTCCTCGGGGTCCGAGCCGTCACTGTGGGCAACGAGCCCTGCCTCCTGACCGTGGCCCGAGACACCACGGAGATCCATGAGACCCAAGCCAAGCTGGACCGGGAACGGGAAACCCTGGGCCGCATCCTGGCGCTGAACCCCTACGCCATCCAGATCCTGGACAGCGAAGGCCGCCATCGCAGCGGCAATGCGGCCTTCCTGGAGCTGTTCGGCGAGGAGCCACCCCGATCCTGGTCCCTGTTCGAAGATCCCGTCCTGGCCCGGAACGGGGTTCTCGATCGCCTGGAGCCGCTGCGGCGCGGCCGTTCCATCGCCCTTCCGGCCCTCTGGTACGACCTCCAGGAGGTGCTCAAGGGGCAGCCTTCCCGCCTCCGCTGCCTGCGGGCCACCGCCTTCCCGCTTCTGGAATCCGACGGCAGCCTGGGCTCTATCGTCCTCATGCACGAGGACATCACGGAATGGCGACAGGCCGAAGAAGCCCTGCGGAAAAGCGAGGCCCACGCCCGGAATCTCTTCCTCACCATGGCCCAGGGGGTGGTCTACCAGGACGCCCAAGGCCAGGTCGTTGCCGCCAATCCCGCTGCGGAGCGCATCCTGGGACTGGGACTGGAAGACCTGAGGGAACGCACGTCCGAGGACGAGCGCTGGCGGTGCGTGCGGGAGGACGGCTCGCCCTTCCCGGGCCTGGAGCACCCCGCCATGGTCGCCCTGCGTGAGGCGCGCCCGGTGGAGGGCGTCATCATGGGGATTCCGCGCCCCCCGAAGGGCGAGGTCTGCTGGGTCTCCGTGAGCGCCCAGCCACTGTTCGAACAAGGCCCGGAGCAGCCTTCGGGCGTCTTCGCCACCCTCACGGACATCACGAACCTCAAGCGGGCCCAGGATGAGCTCCGGAACACTGCCCAGCAGCTCCGCGGGGTTCTGGAGGGCAGTCCCGCCGTGATCTTCCAGCTGGCTCCGGATGGCACGTTCCTGCTCTCCGAAGGCCGCGGCCTCGCCGATCTGGGGCTGAAGCCCGGTCAGGTGGTGGGGCTCAACGCCCTGGATGTCTACCAGGACGATCCCGAAGTGGTGGCCCGGTTGAAGGAGGCCCTCGACGGAATCCCAGGCCACGCCATCCTGTCCGTCTCGGAGCGTCTGTTCGATACGATCCTGACCCCGGTGATGGACGGCGGACGGTTGTCCAGCGTCATCGGCGTGGCCACGGATGTCACGCAGCGCGCACGCGCCGAACAGGCCCTTTCCGCGAGCGAAGGCCGCTTCCAGGTTCTGGTGGATCACACCACGGACAATTTCTTCTGGGTAGAGCAGCTCGAAGACGGCCATTTCCTGATCCAGGGCGTGAACGCCGCCCAGGCCCGAGCGATTGGCCTGCCTGCGGAGGCCATGACCAACCAGCGCCTGACGGCCTTCCTCCCCCGGTCCCAGGCGGAACACTTCGAAGCCAACTACACCCGCTGTCTGGAGCATGGCCACCCCATGACCTACCGGGAAGAGGTGGACCTGCCCCAGGGCCACCGTGTCATGGAAACCCTCCTCGTCCCCCTTCAGGATGCGGACGGCGCCTTCCGCCGCCTCGTGGGCACCTCCCGGGACATCACGGAAGCCGTGCAGGCCGAGGAATCCCAGCGCCAGGCCCAGAAGCTTGAGAGCCTCGGAGTGCTGGCGGGAGGCATCGCCCACGACTTCAACAACCTGCTGGCCGCCATCCTGGGCAATTTGAACCTGGCCCAGTCCCAGCTCATGGAGGGCTCGCCGCTCCAGGGCTACCTGGAGCGGGCGGAGCGCACGGTGCTGCGGGCCTCCGAGCTCACCAAGCAGCTTCTGGCCTACAGCGGAAAGGCCCCCCTGGAGGTGAAATCCCAGGACCTGAACGACCTGGTGCGCGAGATGGGGAACCTGCTGTCCGTGAGCCTCAGCAAGCGGGTCACCCTCGATTTCGATCTGCAGGAGGGCCTGCCGGCCCTGGAAGCCGATGGCGCCCAGCTCCAGCAGGTGGTGATGAACCTGGTGACCAATGCCGGTGAAGCCATCGGGGATCGGGAAGGCCGCATCCAGGTCACCACCCGATGCCAGGACCTGGCTCCCGAGGACCTGAAAGGAACCATCCCCGGCTGTCCTCTCCATGCCGGTCCCCATCTGGTGCTCGAAGTGAGGGATGACGGTTCGGGCATGCCCCCTGAGGTGATGGCCCGGATCTTCGATCCCTTCTACTCCACCAAGGGCAGCGGCCGGGGCCTTGGACTCTCCGCCATGCTGGGCATCCTCCGCAAGCACCGGGCGGGAATGCGCCTGCGGAGCCGCCCCGGCGAAGGCACAACCTTCACCCTCTTCTTTCCGGCCTCCTCCCGAGCCCTGCCCAGTTCGCCTGCGCCAGCGCCTCGCCCTCCCCGCACCTTCTCGGGGTGCGTGCTGGTAGCCGACGACGAGCCCCTGGTCCTGGAATTCGCCTGCGGCGCCCTGGAAATTCTGGGATTCCAGACCGTGGCCGCGGCAGATGGCGAAGAAGCCCTGGCACGGTTCCAGGCCTCCCCTGAAGCCTTCCGCTGGGCCCTGCTGGACCTCACCATGCCCCGCCGGGACGGAAGGGAGACCCTGAAGGCCCTCCAGGCCCTGCGCCCGGGGTTCCCCGTGGTGCTCTGCAGCGGCTACAGCGCCCAGGGGAACCTCGAGCGCCTGGACACCGGACAGGGTCCCGTGCGGTTCCTGCCCAAGCCCTACCAGCTGGCAGACCTCCGGAACCTGCTGGCGGACCTTCTGGATGAGGGCATTCCGAAAAACCTACCCTCCAGGTAAGGTATTCCATCCGGAGATTGCCCATGCCGCCCTCCAAACGGGCCCAGATGGCCCTGTTCCTCACCGTGTTCGTGGACCTTCTGGGCTTCGGCATCATCATCCCCCTGCTGCCGCTCTACGCGAAATCCCTCTCGGAGAACCCTTCGAGCTGGATGGAGGCCGTGAACCGCGCCCTGGGCCTGCAGACCCCCGGCGCCTTCTGGGCCGGGGCTGCCTTCGTGAGCTTCTCACTGATGCAGTTCCTGGCCACGCCGGTGCTGGGACGATTGTCGGATCTGTTCGGACGCCGCCCGGTGCTCTGGATCTCGCTGGTGGGCTCGGCCATCGGCTACCTGGTCCTCGGGCTCACCACCCGATACGAATGGGTGCTGGCGGCCCGCCTGCTGGATGGCGTCACCGGCGGCAACATTTCCGTGGCCCAGGCGGCCATGGCCGACCTTTCTCGCCCCGAAGAGCGGTCCAAGGCCATGGGCCTCATCGGCGCGGCCTTCGGCCTGGGCTTCGTGGTAGGGCCCTTCCTGGGAGGCGTCCTCTCCGGTTCGGACCTGGGCCTGAATCTGGCCGCCACCCGGGGCTGGCACCTGCCCTTCTTCGTGGCATCGGGGCTGTCGCTGCTGGCCTCGCTGATGGTGGTCCTCTGGCTCCCCGAAACCCTGAGACCCGAAGCACGCACCCGGGCCCGGCAGGAGGAACGCCGCGGCCATGCGCTGAAGGTGGCCCTGGAGCGTCCCGGGATGCCCCGAATCCTGGCCATGGCCCTGCTCTCGATGACAGGCTTCGCCCTGATGGAAGGCACCTTCAGCCTGCTGGCCCAGCAGCGCTTCGCCCTTTCCCCGAAGCACGTGGGCTTCCTCTTCGGTTTCATCGGAATCCTGATCGTGATCTACCAGGGCGGGCTGGTGCGGTGGGTGGCCCGCAAGGTGCCCGAGCGCATCGCGGCAGGGGTGGGCCTGGGCCTGCTGGCCTGCACGTTTCCCCTCATGGCCGTGGTGCCCTTCCCCTGGCCCTTCCTGCTGCTCATGGTGCCCCTGGCCTGGGGCAACGGCATGAGCAGCACGGCCCTGTCGGCCCTGGCCAGCCAATCGACCCCGGCAGAGGATCAGGGCGGGCTCTTCGGCGTGCTCAATGCCGTAAGCGGCATCGGCCGCATCCTGGGCCCCCTGGTGGGAACCTTCGTGTTCGCCCGCTGGGGTTCCCTGCCGGCCTACGCCGTGGCGGCGGGCCTGGCGGCGGCGGGCCTGTTCATCGCCCTCTCGCTGCCGCGCCGGACCGCCCCTGTCGAAGGACTCACGGCTCCCGGCGAACCTGCGTGATTTCGCCGCCCACGGCCTGAAGGAGACGCTGGAAGGCCGGATCCTCCTTCAGCACATCCTCGGGCCGCTGGCCCGCAGCCGATTCGAAGGTGAGGGCCACCCGCTGGAGGCCCGGCAGCGCGGCCCGAAGGACGCTGATCAGGTGGGGGTTGGCCTGTTCACGTTCCAGTTCCTGAGCCGAATTGCGCACATTGGGGCCGAAGTGGAAGCGGAGGGTGCCACCCTCGAACGAGAGTCGGCTGGCCAGGTGGGGCAGGCTGGAAAGGGTCCGGGACAGGGTGCCCTGGGCAGCCCGCAGGGCATCGCTGCAGCGCTGCTTGAGTTCCTCTTCGGAAACCGGAAGCGCCGGAAGGGATGCCGGTGCTGCGGGCACGGCCGCTGGGGGGACCGCCGCCCGCGGTGCGGCCCCCGCCTCAGGGCGGCGCGGGGGTGGACCGCTGGCTGGGCCGCCGCTCCGAACCAGGGCATCCAGGGACACGAGATGAGGCAGTTGCGCCGCGGTGACCAGGGCCAGTTCCACCACCACCTGGGGCAGACTGGCGTCCCGAAGATCCCGCTCCCGCTGAAGCAGCAGGTGCAGCGCCCGGGCCAGCCGCAGGGTCTCCTGGGGCGAGCCTTTGCGGGCCTCCCGCTCCAGATGGTCCCGGAAGGCCAGCATCAGCTCCTTCCAGAAGCTCACCCAGTCGGTCCCCAGCGAAGCCAGGGCCGCGCACTGATCCAGCACGCCGCCCGCATCCCCTGCAAGCACCGCCGCCAGGGTCTGCTGGACCTGCACCGCCGGCACGATGCCCAGCTGCTCCCGGACCAGGTCCTCCCGGACATGGCCATCCCCGGCGGCGATGACCCGGTCCAGGGTGGTGAGGGCATCGCGCATGGAGCCCTGGCCCGCCTCCGCCACCAGGCGCAGGGAGGCTTCGTCCCAGGTCACGCCTTCGGCCTTGCAGACGGCCTCAAGACGCCCCTGGATGAGCCCCACGGGGATCAGGCGGAAGGGGTAGATCTGGACCCGGCTCTTGATGGTGTCCGGCACATCCTGGAGTTCCGTGGTGGCCAGCACGAACACCGCGTGGGCCGGCGGTTCTTCCAGGATCTTCAGCAGCGCATCGAAGGCGCTGCGACTCAGCATGTGGACTTCGTCGATGATGTAGACCCGGTAGCGGCAGAAGGCGGGGCGGGTCTGGACCTGCTCCCGCAAAGCCCGGGCGTCCTCCACCGAAGCGCGGCTGGCGGCATCGATTTCGATGATGTCCAGATTGAGATCCGGCTGTTCGGTGGCGCGGCAGGGATCGCAAACCCCGCAGGGCTCCGGTGTGGGACCGTGGATGCAGTTCAGGCTGCGGGCCATGATGCGGGCCGAGCTGGTCTTGCCCGTGCCCCGCACCCCTGCGAACAGGAAGGCCTGGTGGTGGATGCGGCCGGTGGACTGGGCGCGACGCAGGGCGTTGGAAAGGGCCTTGACGCTGGCCTCCTGCCCCACCAGATCGGCGAGCACGCGGGGTCGGTACTTGAGGGCAAGGGTATTCATGGGAGGGCCATTCTCCCATGCCCACGGGGCCGCGGGTTCACAGGATCCCTTCGAAGAGGGCCGGATGGCTCGGGCCACGGCTGGGAGCGTGGCAGCCCAGGTTCCGGACGGCCCGCCGGACGGTGCGCGGGGCCGCGCGGGGAACCGCAGGCATGGCTTCCTGGAGGATGGCCCGCACCTCGGCCACATAGACCGGATCCAGGGCCCGCAGCCAGCCCTGCTGGGCCAGCAGATCGTAGAAGGGATCCTGGCGGATGAGCCTCAGCCCCCCCACCCAGGCATTGGCGGCGCCACTGGCGCCAGCCCGCCGGGCGAAGGCCCGGGGATCCACCATGGGCAGCAGCGGAGCCACGGAGACACCCACCCGGATTCCCGCCGCCGCGAGACGCTCCACGGCCGCCCACCGGCTGGGAATGGGCGGAGCCGAAGGTTCGGTCACCTGCCTCACGGTGTCGTCATCCGTCGGGATGCTGAGCCCCACGGACAGCCTTGGGCCGAAGGCCTGGAGCAGGGCCAGGTCCTGGAGCACCAGGGGGCTCCGGGTGTGGAGGAGCACCTGGGTGGCGGGACAGGCCAGCAGCACCTCCAGGCAGGCCCGGGTCAGGCGGAACCGGGCCTCCAGGGGCTGGTAGGGGTCCGTGGCGGAGGCCAGGAAGACCTTCTGTCCCGCCAGCCGATGCCGCTGGGCCCACAGGAGCGCGGCAGCGTTCGTTTTCGGAGTCAACCAGCGTCCCCAGGCTTCCGGGGGATGGAAGGCGTTGGGGTATTCCCGCACATAGCAGTAGCGGCACCCGTGGGCGCAGCCCCGGTAGGGACTCAGGGCGAACCCGAAACCGTGGCGGGCATCCCGCTGGGGACGAAGGATGCTCCGGGCCTCCTCCAGAACGATCTCCACATCCCCAGCCCCCTGGGGATCCAGATCCGGCGGAAAGGGGAGGGGCACCATGCCTTCATGATTCGCCTTTTTTTCGCGACGTCAACCCTTCAAGCCCTCAGACGCGGGGACGCAAAGGGGTTCCACCCTTCCGGCAGCCCCTCGGTCAGGGCGCCCAGGCCGGCTCCCAGGCGTCCGGCCCCCGTCCAGACCAGGCCCGAAGGCAACAGGCGATCCACCTGCCGGCACCGGTCCCCATGGCCCGGGGCCGGCACGGCAAAACCTCCGGGCGCCGGAAGAACCCGCACCTGCACCGCCGGAAGCAGGCCCGGCACCCAGGTCCCCAGCCAGGCCTCCACCTCCGGCCAATCCCATTCCAGGCCCTGCAGGTAGGTGCGGAGCTGAAGGCAGCCATCGACCCCGCGCCGGTCGTGCTGTGCCAGGGAAATCCCACCCAGCACGGGCGGCGCCTGGCCGGGTGCCGCTGCCAGATGGAAGCCCCGGGGCCAGGGGTTCGGCCCCGGATGACGGCTGTGCCAGCACATCAGATCCGCAGAGGGCACCTCGCGGATCAGCGCCGCGGCCTCCGGGACCACACCCTCCAGCAGGCGCGCAGCGGGTTCCACCGGGAGCGCCAGCACCACCCCGTCCACCCGAACCGTCCCCTCGGGATTCCAGACGTCCCAGGCCTCGCCTTTGCGGACCAGGGCCTCCACGGAGCGCCCCACGTTGAGGCGGGAACCCAACCCCTCCGCCAGCGCTCTGGACAAAGCTCCTACGCCGCCCCGGGGGAATCACTTCCCTC
>MWBB01000053.1 GCA_002068835.1 Acidobacteria bacterium ADurb.Bin340
CGGCAGCAACGGCCACCGCCTCAAGGAGCTCGTGAGCGTCCGCGACCTGGTGGAAGAGCTCACCCAGGACCCGGGCCTGCAGCGGAAGCAAGCCAGCCACTGACACCGGGGAGCGGACCGGCGGGGAGGCCGGTATCCTGGGCCCAGCCCTTTCCTGGAGTGCCCATGTTCAAGCGCCTCGCCCTGGCCCTGCTCTGCGCCCTTTCCCTCGCCGCCGGAGGGGTTGAGCGCTTCCCCGTGGAGCAGCGGCTCGACCTCAGCCGCCTGGGCTTCGTGGATGCCAAGGGCAAGAAGTGCGTCGTGGGGGATTTCAAGGGCAGGGTGGTGGTGGTGGATTTCTGGGCGGTGTGGTGCGGCCCCTGCCGCCGCTCCCTTCCGGAGCTCAACGCCCTCCAGCAGCAGGGCCGCGAGAAGGGCACGCTGGTGGTCATCCCCTGCAACCTGGATGAGGACCTCTGGCCGCGCAGCGTCGTCCGCTTCCTCGACCGCAATGCCGAGGCCCTCCCCGGCTTCCTCTCCTACCGCGCCCAGCTCGGCAAGGCCGGCATCGGCTCCAACCTGGGCCACGACATCGCCTCCTTCCCCACCACCCTCGTCATCGACGGCAAGGGCCGCCTGGCGGCCCGCTGGTCCGGCTACACCGAGGGCCTGCTGGTGGCGGAGCTGAACCGCGCCCTGGCGGAGCTCGCCGAGGAGGCTGCGGCTCAGGCCACGGAAGCTCCGGCGCCCTGACCGGACGAGGGGCCCGACCGGGCCCCTCGCCGTTCCGGTTCCGCGCTCGCTACTTCAGCGCCTCCGCACCGCCGAACACACGGTCGGGGCGCAGTTCCTCCAGGGTGGCGCGGTCATCGGGGGTGAGCTGATCCGTGGCAAGGCGGGCCACCAGGCTGCCCACGCCGGGGCCCAGCATGTAGCCCTGGCCGCACATGCCGATGGCGTCGATGTAGCCGCTCAGTTCCGGGTGGCGGCCCACGATGGGGCTGCCGTCGGGGGTCATGGGGTAGAGGCCGCGCCAGGTGCGGCGCACTTTGAGGTTGGCCAGCTTGGGCATGAGGCCCACCATGCGCTGGGCGGTCATGGGCAGGAAGGCGCTGGTTTCCCGGCGGTCCGAGCCCAGGATGGCGGGGTCCGGCGTGATGCAGAAGATCACCTGGCCCAGGGCGCTCTGGTGGAAGTAGTAGTTCTTGCTACCGGGAGCGGGCTGGATGTCCACCACCATGGGTTTCAGGAAGCGGGCCACGGGCTCGGTAATGCCCGCTTCGTGGCAATCGGGCACCACGGGGGCATCGAGCCCCGCCACCTGGGCCAATTGCCGGGCCCAGGGGCCTGCGGCGTTCACCACAAGGGGTGTGGCGTAGCCGCCCTTGTCCGTGCGCACGCCCACCACCTGTCCCTTGCGGCGGATGATGGCCGTGACCCGCTCCTGGAAACGGAAGCTCACGCCCAGCTCCTTGGCCCGTCGGTAGAAGGCGAGGTTGGACCGCATGGGGCTGGCGCTGCCATCGCCGGGGCTGAACGTCCCGCCGATCAAGCCCTCCCGCTGGAGGCCGGGAACGATCCGAAGCAGCTCTTCAGGCCCGTACCACTCGATGTCCAGGCCGGCAGCTTTCTGGACCTTCAGGAGGTCCTGGAGCACCCGGGCCTCCTCGGGGCGGTAGGCCACGAATACGTAGCCGCCCTGGAACCATTCCAGGTCATCGCCGTGGGCCTCCTCCCAGGTGGCAAAGGTCTTCAGGGATTCCAGGCAGAGCTTGATCTTGGCAGGGGCGCTGTGGGTGGCCCGCAAGCCGCCGATGGCCGCCTTGTTGCTGCCCTGGCCCGGAGAGGCGAACTGGTCGATGCAGAGCACCTTGAGGCCCCGCTCCGCGAGGCTCATGGCCGCGGGCATGCCCACGGAGCCCGCGCCCACCACGATGACATCGAACACCTGGGTGGACATCAAAGGCCTCCTTCAAACGCGGCGTGGGCACGCACCACGGCGGCATCCACCGTCGGGCCCTCCCCGTGGACCACCCCCGCAAAGGCGCCCAGAGGCACCTCCATCACCAGGGGCCGCTTGGTGAAATCCGTCACCTGGTCGAGGGGCACACCCTCCTCCCGGAAGAGGCGCTTGAGCAGACTGGGACAGGTCTTCCCGCCGCAGGCGCCCATGCCCGCTCGGGTGAGGCTCTTCAGTTCGTTGAGGTCGCGCACGCCCTGGCGGATCCAGGCCCGCACCTCGCCTGCGGTCACCCGCTCGCAGCGGCAGACGATTTCCTCATCGGGCACGCGCCCCACCACCTCGCCCGCCGGTTTGCTCACCCAGGGTTCCTGCACCTGGATGCCCGCGATCTGCTTGGCGATGGCCGAGGGGGCCTGCACCTTCACCAGCAGGGCGTGATCCGCGAACTTGGGGGCGCGCACCTTCACCACGGGAACCTCGCCCAGCACCCGGCCCAGAGTGTCCAGCACCGTCACGGTGCTGCCTTCCTGGATGGAGGATGGGGCGAACTCATAGGGGATGCTCACCTCCGCCGTGCCCTCCGGGGCCTTGCGGTAGTCCACCAGGGTGATGGCCAGCCCCGGACACACCGCCACGCACTGTTCGCAGGCGATGCAGGCCTCCTCGTTGAACATGGGCAGGCCCAGGATGTCCGTGCCCTCGATGGTGATGGCGCCCTTGGGGCAGATGGAGGTGCAGGGGTTGCAGGGGATTTCCTGGCTGCAGTGGAAGATGGGGAACACGCCCCGCTCGTCCTCCGGGATCTCCTCCGTCACCGTGGCGCCGGGGCGGCTCTTCAGCACCTCCGCCGTGCGATGCCACTCCAGGGGCACCTCGCCCACATCCCTGCCCAGGGCCTTGGCCAGCTCCAGGCCCCGGATCTTCCCTGTGAACATGGCGGCGCTGGCCTCCGCGATCTCCTCCGCATCCCCGGCCGCCGCAACGGGAAGACCGAATTCCCGGGCCTTGGCGAGAAACTCGTCCACGGGTTCCAGGCCCACCGCCACCAGCACCGTATCGCAGGCGAAGGTTCGCTCCGTGCCCGGAATCACCTTCCAGCGATCATCCAGCTGGGCGATGGTGACGCTCTCCACCTCGTCCTTCCCGTTGGCGCTCACCACGGTATGCCGCGTGTGGATGGGCACGCCCATGCGCACCAGCTTGTCCTTGTGCACCTTGTAGCCGCCGCAGTCCTCGGCCGCTTCGCAGAGGCCCACCACCTGGATGCCCGCCTGCAGGGCATGGTAGGCCGCGATGAGGCCCACGTTGCCGCCGCCGATGACGAAGAGCCGCTCGGAAGCCCGCACCTGGTCCCGGTTCACGAGGGTCTGGAAGGCGCCAGCGCCGTAGACGCCGGGCAGGGTGTTGCCCTTGAAGACCAGGGAGCGTTCCCGGGCCCCCGTGGCCACCAGCAGCATCTGGGGCTGCACCACCACATAGTGGCCTTTGCGGACCAGGCCCACCGTGCGGTCGCTGAACACCGAAAGGGCCGTGGTTTCGGTCCACACCCGGACCTGCTCGAAGCGCCGGACCTCCTCCTCCAGCTTCTTCCCGATGTCCATGCCCCGGGTGCCCGCATGGCAGGCATCGATGGAGCCGAAGAACTTGTGGGTCTGCAGCACCAGCTTGCCGCCCAGATCCGCCTTGTCGTCCACCAGGATCACGTTCACGCCCGCCTTGCCCAGCTCGATGGCGGCGCTCAGGCCTGCGGGCCCCCCGCCCAGGATCAGCACCTCCGTGGGAAGAGTCTCGATGGCGTGGTGGCGGAAGGCTTCGGTCGGATCCGGCAGCGAGGCCAAGCCCTCCAGGGGCTCCACCGCCATGCCCGGCTTCACGGGCACCATGCAGCTCTTCACGGACAGCCCATCGGCGATTACCGAACACTGGGCGCACTGGCCGTTGGCGCAGAAGATGCCCTGGGGGCTGCCGTCCTTGGGGTGATGGCCGAAGGTGCGGATGCCCTGGGCGAAGAGGGCCGATGCGATGGTCTCGCCCTCCCGAGCCAGGAAGGACTGGCCCTTCCAGGTGAAGGGCACGGTGGCCTCACCAGGCGGGGGAAGGATCGGATGATCCTGGATACGGAAATCGGGCATGGGGTACTCCTCCGGCTCCGGCAACGGAGCCGCAGCGGATGCGAAGGAAAGATCCGGAGTCCCGCAAAGGCGGCTCCGTTCCTCATTGAAGCAGTCTGAGCAGATCCAGGGACGGTTCTTGACGAAGTGTGAGGAACGCCATGCCACCGGCCAGGGCTGCCCCGGAAACCCGCTGCCGCTTTGAAACAAGGCGTTCGATTCCACCCGAACCAGCGATCGTGAGCGAGATCACGGAAACCCTGCGAAGCCGGACCATCCCAGCTAACGTAGGACCCGAAGGGAGAGTCGAGAATTCGGATCAACAAATCCCGAAATATCCCAACCTCCCAACCCTATCCTTGAACCACGGAGCTCCTGGGCTCCCGAGGAGGCGACCATGACCCCTGACCCCAAAGCCTTCATGCTCGACGAAGCTGCCATCCACCGCACCCTGGATACCGCCTGCGGCCACGATGCGGACCAGGTACGGAGCATCCTCGCCAAAGCCTCGCTGATGAAGGGCCTCTCCATGGAGGACGTGGCCCACCTCATGGACATCACGGAACCCGAACTGCTCGACGAACTCTTCCACACCGCCAAGCGGGTGAAGGAGGAGATCTACGGCAACCGCATCGTGCTCTTCGCGCCCCTCTATGTCTCCAACCTCTGCAACAACGAATGCACCTACTGCGCCTTCCGGGCCTCCAACAAAGGCCTGGTGCGCCGCTCCCTGAGCCAGACGGAGATCGCAGAAGAAACCCGATCCATGATCCGCACGGGGCAGAAACGCATCGTGCTGCTCACGGGCGAGGCCGTGCAGGAGGGCCTGGACTACGTCCTCGAATCCATCCGAACCGTGTACGCCACCAAGGAAGGCAAGGGCGAGATCCGCCGCATCAACGTGGAGATCGCGCCCCTGAGCGTGGAGGATTTCCGCCGCCTCAAGGAGGTGGAAATCGGCACCTACATCACCTTCCAGGAGACCTACCACCGGGCCACCTACGAACAGGTCCACCTGGGCGGCAAGAAGCGGGACTACGACTGGCGGGCCCAGTGCATGGACCGCGCCATGGAGGGCGGCCTCAACGATGTGGGCATCGGCGTGCTCTTCGGCCTCTACGACTGGAAGTTCGAGGTGATGGCCCTGATGCAGCACGCCGAGCACCTGGAGCGCCGCTTCGGCTGCGGCCCCCACACCATCAGCATCCCGCGCATCGAACCCGCCGAGGGCAGCAGCATCTCCGAGAACCCGCCCCACGCCGTGAACGATGTGGATTTCAAGAAGATCATCGCCATCCTGCGCCTGGCGGTGCCCTACACCGGCATCATCCTCAGCACCCGGGAGCGGCCCGAAATCCGCCGCGACTGCCTGGAACTGGGCGTCAGCCAGATCAGCGCCGGCAGCCGCACCAACCCCGGCGGCTACGGCCACGAAACCCAGCACGACGCCCAGTTCAGCCTGGGCGACCACCGCAGCCTGGACGAGGTGGTGCGCGACCTGGCCGAGCACGGCTTCATGCCCAGCTTCTGCACCGGCTGCTACCGCCTGGGCCGCGTGGGCGCCGATTTCATGGACCTGGCCAAGCCCGGCGAGATCAAGACCCACTGCCAGCCCAACGCCGTGAGCACCTTCGTGGAGTTCCTGGAGGACTACGCCAGCCCCGAAACCCAGGCCATCGGCTGGAAGGTCATCGGCGAAACCCTGGAATCCATGCCCGAGCACCTGCGCAACCACACCGAAGGCATGGTCAAGCAGGTGCAGGCCGGGCAGCGCGACGTGTTCTGCTGACAGCCACCCTGACTCTGTCGCGAAGGAGGGCCCTGGGAACAGGGCCCTCCTTCGCGTTTTCAAGCTTGACGCAATCCCTTGCAGAACCGATGTTGATCCGTTTTCCCACCTATATTTTTTGGAGGTTTTATGCGATTTTCATCGATTTTTTGCAGCCTTGCCGTGTCGGCCGTGCCCTTGCTCGCCCAGGGCAGTTCACCCGTGAAGGTCACGGGCATCACCGTGGCCCCCGCCAACCTGCCCGCCGGCACCCAGGCCACCTTCACCGTGGCCCTGGAGAACGCGGGAACCAAGGCCTACGGCTGCGTGGGCACGCCAGGCTTCGCGGTAACGGTGTATGTGTTCAAGGCCAAGCCCTACACCACCGCCAACCTCGTCTGGCAAGGTTCCCAATCCCTCGCCGCGCCCCTGAATCCCGGCGAGCGCCGCAGCGTCACCCTGGCCACCAAATGGACCGTGCCCGCCGCCAGCACCGCCCCCACCCTCTACGTGATGGCCTGGAGCCCCGTCTGCGCCCCTGACGAGTTCGGCCAGAACGCCCAGATCAAGCTCGAGCAGGAGTGCGTCTACGCCTTCCACCCCAGGTTCACCCTGGCTCCCATCAACCCCAAGGATTTCAAGCTGATCCGCAAGTAGGACCGAAAGCGATCCCCGTGAAATCCATGGTGCCCAGGGTAAGGGCCAGGGCAGTGCCCTGTCGGGTCGCCCGGATCCAACCCGGGATGTCCCCTTCCACCGAACAATGCCTGACGGTCAGCCAACGGAGGAATTGGCAGGGACCTCGCCGACCCTCCCGATGACAGGCGATCCACGTTTCAGCAAAAAGGAGCTCTTATGCCCGCAAAAAACAAACACCTCACCCTTCAGTTCGCCCTTTCCATGGATGGGAAACCCGAGGAAGAGCTTCCCCTCATGGCCTATCTGTTTTCAGGGACGGGGCGCCTGCTCTCCAGCGTCAAGGTGGCCCAGGGCAACATCACCCTGAAGGGTGATTGGGGGAACCGGAAGGACCTGAGGCTCTTCATCGCCCCTGCTCCGCCCGAAGGCGAAGGAGAAAGCCTGCCCAGCCTGGAAACGATGAGGCAGATGCAGGCCTATGAGCCCGTCTGGAAGGCCGGGACAGGCACGATCCAGTTGATGCCGATCCCCGACCATCTCTGGCCCGGATGGATTCGCCGCTGCCGCGTGCGCGGGCGTGTGGTGGTTCCCACTCTGGTGGGAGGTGCCGTGCAGGAACTTCCACTGCCCTGCGCACGGGTCCACATCTGCGAGGTGGATCCTCGATTCCTCCTCCTCAAACGCATTCCCAACACCCACATCTTCAAACTGAGGGACGACCTGTTGAAGCTCCTGGATCGCACCTGGATTCCATTGCCGGATCCTGATCCCGATCCTGGGCCTTGGAGGCTCCAGGTGGACACCCTGGGCTGGGGCCATCCGGCCTACCTGGATCCCCAGCCGGAACCCCCTGCGCCCATGAGCCTCGAGGTGGCAGCCAAGGTACTGGAATCGGCCATCCCTCACACGGCCCGCATGAAGCTGCTGTCCACCTCATCGCTGGCCGTGAGGAATGCGCTGATCGAACACCTGGAGGCCTTCTGGCCCGTGCTCTGCCACTGGCACTGGCACTGGCCCTGGCTATGGCTGCGCCATCGAAGCTGGGAACGCCGCGTGGTGAACGCCGATGCCCAGGGACACTTCGATACCAGCATCTTCTACAGCGTGTTCGGCGATCACCCCGATCTCTACTTCTGGGTGGAATACTTCGTGGATGGCGCCTGGGTTCCGGTCTACAAGCCCAGCCTGCGCTGCCATACGTGGTGGAACTTCCCCAGCGGAACGGAAGTCACCCTGTCCGTGACCGACCCTCGCGTCAACGGCAACCCGCAGGGGCCGGATGTTCCCGATGGATCCGTGCTGGTGGAGCGCTTCGGAAATGTGTGGCTGGGTGAAATCAACGGGGACGGCACCATCCGGGGCGAATCCTCCCTTTGCGGATTGGCAGTGCCCTACGCCTTCGGCGGTGTGATCTGCCCCCATGTGGAATTCAGCCCTGATCTGGATGCCACCCACTTCCGCTGGTCCTACCAGCATCCAAAGGCCGATGGGACCTTTGGCGCAGACGAGCCCTGGCAGGTGATTTCCGCCCCTCTCACGAGGATCTACATGGAAGTCGTCGAGGTGGGTGGCCACGAGGTCTGGCGGCGGGGCAGCGTCCCACTGGGTCCCGAAAGTCATGGGAATCAGCTGGCCTTCCAGGTTCCCCCCCTGAACCCGCCGGAGCATCCGGACCAGAAAGCGGCCTGGTGGGATCAATGCAGGAACAACGAGGCCAGCGCCTTCTTCAACACCCCGCTGGCCTTTGCCAATCCTCATCTGGATGCGGGTTGCATCAGGCTGCGGCTGGAGCTCTTCAAATTGCAGGGGGGAACACTCAAGCGGGTCAGCCCCGTTGGAGGATTCCAGATCCCGCCGCCGACCTATGCCGGCAGCGGGGACATGGAGTCCTGCCCGGCCACAACAGCCTACCTTGAGGATCTCCACGACAGTCTCTGTCCCACAGCAGCTCCTGTTCAGGTCTTTGCCTTGAAGCTTCGCCTGGACAACCGCCCGACGAAAGCCAACATCATCCCCACCACTGTCACCGGCTGCACCGCAGGCTGTTCGGGCATCCTGACCTACACCGGGGATCCGGTGGCTGTGACCGCCTCCCTTGCCTTCCAGGCAGAACAGAAAGGCGGCTTCGCCGCATATGCATTCAATGTGAAGCTGGGCCATCTGTCACCCGTTCAGGAATCCAGCAAGGGCGTGGTAGGGCAACCCGGGGGCAACGGATACGCCCTGATATCGGGGGCCTATCGAAAGACGGTTTCAGCCGACACGCTCCTCGATCACCAACACACTCCTGGAAGCCCCTGCGTCTGCACACCGAGCGTCGCGTCCAACCTCCACTGCCACCTCGACGCCAATGGCGTCGACTGCAGCCTGGACAGCGGCGCCTTCTCGGAAAGCCTGAGCGTCTACGCCGCCATCACCAACGGCTACGAGCGCCTGAGCCACCTGGACAGCTACGATCACGCAGGATTCGCGCTGGTCAAAGGCTGAACTCCAGAGGCTGGGGACCTGCCCAAACCATGAAGAAACCCCAGAGGGCACCGAGGCTGAGCGACGCGTTGAACAGCGGGCAGGATCACGCTGCAAACTCGGCTCTCCTCTCTGCCCTCCATCGGTCCCGAGCCTGCGGGGACGGACCCAACCGCCCCGCACGAGACCTCGCAGCTTCCGCTATCCTGCCCTTCCCCACCACGGAGGACACCATGGCCGATGATCTGAAGACCCTCGCCAACTGGGCCAAGGAATTGGACGTGAACGAGAAGAAGCTGAAAGACGCGGCCAAGGCCCTGGGCCTGGAGCCCGATGCCAAGAAGGGTGTCTGCGCCTACTACAGCAAGGCCTCCGCCCAGAAGGCCGCCAAGGCGGTCAAGTAGGTCTAGGCCAGGGGTCTGTAGCCCACGCGATCCCGCAGGTAGGTCGCGTAGTCCTGGTCCACCCGGCGCACATGCTGATGGAAGACCTGGCGGATGTCCTGGATGAACCCTTGGATGAGCGGCGGGTTCGGCGCCAGGAAGACCTGGAATTCGCTGTGGATCCGTTCCAGCAGTGCCTCATGCTCCGCGTGGTGGGGACCCAGGTGGGGATAGGCATAGGCGGCCATCACCGCTTCTTCCGTTTCGTAGTGCTCTTCGGCCAAAGCCTGGAGCACCTGGATGCGATCGGCCAGTTCAAGGCTCGCGGCGCCTCCTTGGAGGCCGGCTTCCAATTCCCTCAGCAATCGGTCCAGCTCCAGGTGCTGGCGGTCCAGGGTGGGCACGCCGACCCGCAGGTCCTCGGGCATCGCGATCGCTTTGTGAGGGTCGGCATCCACAGACATGGCGGCTCCGAACTCCGAGGCTACCAGCGGTGGCCGAACGGGGCGCTATGCTGGCCCCGATGAAGACCTGGGTGCTGTTCGACTGGGGGGACACGCTGATGCGGGTCTTTCCGAACTGCGCCGGAAAGATGAAGGACTGGCCCCGGGTGGAGGAGGTTCCCGGCGCCCGGAAGGCCCTCCACGCTCTGCACGGCCGGGTGGGCATCGCCCTGGCCACCCATGCCGCCGACAGCGAAGAGGCCGACATCCGCGAGGCCCTGGAGCGGGTCGCACTCAGCTCCTTCGTGAAGCCCATCTTCTGTCTCCGGGCGGTGGGCGCGAAGAAGAACACGCCCGCGTTCTTCGCCCACGTTCAGGAGCGCCTCCACGCCTCCCCGAACCACCTCGTCATGGTGGGCGATGACTTTGCCGAGGATGTGGAGGCCGCCCGCGCCGCCGGGCTCTGGGCCGTGTGGTTCAACCCGCGTACCCCCGAGAACGCCGCCGGGGACCGCTACACCACGATCCACCGCCTGGAAGCCCTGCCCGCCGTCCTCATGGGCTGGGGCCTGCTGTCCCGGGAGTGACCCCGTTTGACCGGCGTCAAGCCACTGGGCGCCCCACTCGGTCATCCTGGTAGGGACAGGTGAGCCCATGCAATCCACTCCGAAATCCCTGCGCCTCCACATCGGCCTCGTGGGGCGCCGCAATGTGGGCAAGTCCTCGCTGCTGAACGCCCTCACGCGCCAGCAGGTCTCCATCGTCTCCGCCACGGCGGGCACCACCACGGATCCCGTGGAGAAGCCCATGGAGCTGCTGCCCCTGGGGCCGGTGCTTTTCGTGGATACCGCGGGCGTGGATGACGAGGGCGCCCTGGGGGCCCTGCGCATCGCCCGCACCCAGGCCGTGCTGGACCGGGTGGACCTGGGGATCATCGTGAGCGAGGCCGGGGCCTGGGGTCCCTTCGAGGAAGGACTGCGGGCCGAACTCCAGGCCCGCAAGGTGCCCACAGTGGCGGTGCTCAACAAATCGGATGTGCGGGAAGCCAGCGCCGACGAGCGGGCGGCCCTGGAAGGCCTGGGGCTGACGGTGGTGGCCACGGCCGCCGCCGAGGGCCGGGGCATCCTGGACCTTCGGGAAGCCCTGCTGAAACTGGCCCCGGCGGACCACTTCGACAACCACCAGCTGGTTTCGGACCTGGTGCCTCCCGGCGAGATCGCCGTGCTGGTGGTGCCCATCGACAAGGAGGCCCCCAAGGGCCGCCTGATCCTGCCCCAGGTGATGGCCATCCGCGATCTGCTGGATGGCGGATCCATGGCGCTGGTGTGCCAGGAGCGGGAGCTGCGACGCACCCTGGCGGGCCTGGCCAAGCCCCCGGCCCTGGTGGTGACGGACAGCCAAGCCTTCCTCAAGGTTTCCGCAGATGTCCCCAGCGAGATCCCCATGACCGGGTTCAGCATCCTCATGGCCCGCTTCCAGGGGGACCTGACGGAACAGGTGCGGGGCACCATGGGCATCGAGGCCCTGAAGGGAGGCGATGCCGTGCTCATCGCGGAAACCTGCAGCCACCACCCCATCGGCGAGGACATCGGCCGCGTGAAGATTCCACGCTGGCTTGCGCAGTATGTGGGTGCCCCGCTGGACTTCCACCATGTGCAGGGCCGGGATTTCCCGAAGGATCTGTCGCCCTACCGCCTGATCGTGCACTGCGGCAACTGCACGGGAAACCGCCGGGAGATGCTTTCCCGCCTGCACCGGGCCCGGGAGGCCGGCGTGCCCCTCACCAACTACGGACTCACGATCGCCTACTCCCTGGGCATCTTCGAACGGGCCCTGGCCCCCTTCCCTGATGCCCTGGAAGCCTACCGTTCCGCCGTGAGGACCGAACGATGACCTTCGAAGAGCTCTACACCTGGCTGATCGAGACGGATCCCCACCGCCTGGAGATGCTCTGGCGGGCCGCGGACCTGATGCGCCGCCTCCATGTGGGCGACGAGGTGCACCTTCGGGGCCTCATCGAGGTGAGCAACATCTGCCAGCGCTCCTGCGCCTACTGCGGCATCGCCGCCTGCGCCCCCAAGGTGGAGCGCTACCGCATGCCCATGGAGGACATCCTGGCCTGCGCCGAACAGGCTCGCGACTTCGGCTTCGGCACGGTGGTGATGCAGGCCGGCGAGGATCCTGGCATCACGGGCCCCTGGATGACCGAAGTGATCCGCGCCATCAAGGAGCGCACGGGCCTGGCCATCACCCTCTCCCTGGGCGAACGGAGCGAGGAGGATCTGAGCCTCTGGCGGGAAGCGGGCGCCGACCGCTACCTGCTGCGCTTCGAGACCTCCGACGAGGATCTGTACAGCCGCATCCATCCCGCCATGCCCGGCAGCAGCTCGGGCCGCATGGCGCAGCTCATGCTCATGCGCGACCTGGGTTTCGAGATCGGCACCGGGGTGATGGTGGGCATCCCGGGCCAGACCTGGGAGACCCTGGCCAACGACCTCTGGATCTTCAAGGACTACGACATGGACATGATCGGGATCGGCCCCTACCTGCCAAGTCCCGGCACGCCCATGGACGGCCCCCTGGGCGAAATGCTCATGGTGGAGGTGTTGGATGCAAACAGCGCGTCAGCCGGAGCTGCGGCACATATTTCGGCACACACCGTTTTCTTCAGAGACATGATTTCGGGAACTGCTTCGATAATAACCTGAACGTCTTTGACCGCCTCGGCGTTGTTTAAAGACGTGGACAGGTTGCCAATCACCTCGGCCTTCTTTTCAGCAGTCATCTTGCCCTTGCTGACCAGAGTATCGAGACTCTTGTTGATGGTGGCCATGCCTTTGTCAATAAATTCCTGTTTAATGTCCACCATGACAGCCTTGATGCCGGCCTGCGCGCATACCTGGGCGATGCCGTTTCCCATAGCTCCTGAACCGATTACCGCAATTTTTTTCACATCTTCCAATTTCATAGTAATTCTCCTTCTTATTTTATTTTTGATAAGACTTCATGCAGCAATGCTTTTTACGGTGGGCGGAGTATAGGAAATTGAACGCTGAACTGTCAAGCAAAAAAGGCACTTCTTGCTTTAAATTTTAGTTTTTATTCCGATTCTGAGAAAACAAGAATTCAATGTTTTTTTATAAGTTGGTATGATGTGGATAAATTTTTATGCACAGTGTGAAGTGTTTTTCGCATATCATGATAAAATTTTTCATGATCAAGAAGAACTCTTTTTTAAAACTTAATAAATACAAGTTATTTTGATGAGCTAAAATATATATTTCTCTGGCATGGATTGTGCTAGTCATTTGATAATTTAGTCATTGTCAGAATAAAAATTTTAAGATAAATTTGCGCCTCTTTAAGGAGGTGTTGGGATGAATGAAAGATAATAAGAAAATTGCAGTTGTTTTTCCCGGTCAGGGTTCTCAGAGGCCGGGCATGGGAAAGGATTTTTATGAACAGATGCCTGTGTGTCGGCAGACTTTTGATGAAGCCGCCGCAGCGCTGGGCTGGGATGTTGCGGCAATGTGTTTTGGTGAAGATGAAAGACTGAATCTTACCGAGTTTACGCAACCCTGCATTGTCACGACGGAAATATGCATGCTGCGCGGACTGCATGAACGCTATGGTTTTGTGCCGGATTATTTCGGCGGTCATTCGCTGGGTGAATTTACCGCGTTGGTTGCCGCAGGGGCATTGCCGCTGGCAGACACGTTGAAAATCGTCCAGGCGCGCGGTAAATTAATGCAGGAAGCCGTTCCGGTGGGCGTTGGCGGCATGGCGGCGGTGATTGCTGAAAACATCGATGTCGATATGTTGAAAAAAAACCTTGAGGGCCTGAATGCCGGTGTCGCCAATATCAATTCCGCCAATCAGGTGGTCATCAGCGGTGAACTGAAGGCTGTTGATGAAGCGGAAAAACGTCTGACGGAAAATTTTCCGGCAGAGAAAAGTTTTCGCTTCATTCGCTTGAACGTCAGCGCGCCTTTCCACAGCCGTTTGATGAAAACCATCGAAGGCCGGTTCGCCGAAACCCTGGAGAAATACGGCAGTCAGTTAAACGCGCAAAACGCAGACAGAGTTACGTCGAATTTTACCGGCGGTTTTCATCGGGCGGATGCTCAAGAGGTAAAACAGAATCTGATTCTTTCCCATTCGGCAGACGATGATTTGCTTTCGAGCTTTATCACCGCTGCCGTTTCTTATGCCGAAAGCTATCAGCACATCAGCGAAGGTTACTATTCCGAGCATCCCATGCCGCCGACTACGGAACAGGCAGTGATTATGC
>MWBB01000054.1 GCA_002068835.1 Acidobacteria bacterium ADurb.Bin340
CCGGGCTTCCCGGCGGGCGGCCCCGACACGCCGGTCTGGGCGCGGCAGGACCGCCGCCTGGGCAACCTGGGCTTCCTGGCGGCCTTCAACCAGCGCTTCGGCGCGGAAAGCACCTTCAAGGTCGGGATCCAGACCGTGAGCTTCCCCCTGCGGGAAACCTTCCGGTTCGCCTTCACCACCGATGACGCGGTGGTGGATCCCGCCAGCCCGCTCTACGCCTACACGCCCGCTGGGGGCGGCGCCCTGTGGACGTTCCGGGAGACCCTGGCGCCCAATCTCCATTCGGTCTTCGCGCAAACGGACCTCCACCTGGGCGACCTCTTCCTGGCCCTGGGCCTGCGCTACGACCGCTGGAGTCTCCGGGGCCTCGCGGACGACGCGCTCCAGCCTCGGCTGGGGGCCTCGTACCGCTTCCCCGGCACCCGCACCACCCTGCGGGCCTCCTATGACCGCCTGTTCATCACCCCGGATCGGGAGAACCTGGCCCTGTCCAGCTCCCACGAAGCGGCGGAACTGGGGGAGGACGACCACGCCGGGGAGGATCACGGCATCCATCAGGTCCGCCCCGAGGTGCAGGATGCCTGGACGGTAGGCGTGGAGCAGCAGCTCGGCGGGTGGGGCCGGGTGGCCGTGGACGCCTGGCAGCGCCGCAGCCGGAACACCGCCGATGTGGCCCAGTTCCTCAACACGGGCATCGAGTTCCCCATCGCCTTCGCCCGGGGGCGCTTCCACGGACTGAACCTGCGCTTCGATCTGGTGCCCGTGGCGGGCTTCAGCGCCTACCTGAGCCTGGCCCGCACCCGGGCCCTGGTGGAAGGCCCCCTGGTGGGCGGGCTCGAACTCCACGCGGGTGACGATCACGCCCATGAAACCGAAGGGCGATTCCCCATCGACCACGACCAGAAGCTTTCGGCCCAGCTGGGCCTGCGCTACGAACGCGAAGGCTGGTGGCTCCAGGCCCAGGGCCGCCACGACTCGGGCCTGGTGGCCGGGGATCCGGACGGGGCCGTGGGCAATCCGGACCTGGCCTTCGGCCTGGACCTGATCCGCTTCGACGCCGCCGATGGTGTCTGGCGCGTGAAGCCCCGCACCACCTGGAACCTGGGCGGCGGCCGCACTTTCGACCTGGGCGGGCGCCGCCGCCTCACCCTGGCGGCGGACCTCCTCAATGTGTTCGACACCCGCGCCCTCTACAACTTCCTCAGCCACCGGGGCGGCACCCATGTCTTCCCACCCCGCACCTGGACGGCCCGGGTGAAATACAACTTCTAAAAGAGATGCACCACGGAGACACGGAGATCACAAAGAAAAACAACTTTTATCTTTTCTCCGTGTCCTCCGTGTCTCCGTGGTGCATCTTTTCTTAATGTTTAACCGTACACGGATGCTCGGGATCGCCGTGTTCGAGCTGCAGGGTGGCGTGGTCGATGTCGAAGCGGTCGTGGAGTTCCCGGGTCATGCGGGCCAGGAAGGGATCCGGGACGAGGGTGGGCTCCACCACCAGGTGGGCGCTGAGGGCGTTCTCGGTGGTGCTCAGGGCCCAGACATGGAGGTCGTGGACTTCCCGCACCCCCGGCTGGGCCTCCAGGAAGGTCCGCAGGGCCGAAACCTCCAGGCCGTAGGGCACGCCATCGAGGATGAGGCGGAGGGCATCCCGCAGCAGGCCCCAGGTGCCCGCAAGGATCAGGACGCCGATGGCCAGGCTCACGGCGGGATCCAGCCAGTTCCAGCCCGTGCGGGCCACCAGGAAGCCCGCCACCACCACGCCCACGGACACCAGGGCATCCATGGCCATGTGCAGGAAGGCGCCCCGCAGGTTCAGGTCCGTCTTGCGGCCCTTGAGGAAGAGCAGCGCCGTGGCCGTATTCACGGCAATGCCCAGCCCCGCCACGGCCATGACCGTGCCCGTGGCCACGGGGGTGGGCTCCGCCAGGCGCTTCACCGCCTCCCAGCCCAGGGCACCGATGGCGGCGATCAGGAGCAGCGCGTTGAACAGGGCCGCCAGGATGGAGGTGCGCCCCAGACCGTAGGTAAAGATTCCGCAGGGTTTGCGTCGCCCCAGGGCATAGGCCGTCCAGGCCAGCACCAGCCCCAGCACATCGCTCAGGTTGTGGCCCGCATCCGCCAGAAGGGCCAGGGACCCGGCCATCATTCCCGCCACCCACTCGGCCACCACGAAACCCAGGTTCAGGGCGATGCCCAGGGCGAAAATGCGGCCGTAGGTGCTCGGTTGGTGGTCGTGGTGTCCGCCCATGGCGCCTCCCGCCTCCATCATCCCCCGAATCCCGAAGTCACGAGGCCGGGCCCGGAGGACTCCAAGGCTGTGCGCCGCCGTGGCGGCTTTCCGGAGGTTCCATGATCAGCCCCACCATGCAGAACGCCCTCAACGAGCAGATCAACCTGGAGCAGGCCAGCGCCCAGCTCTACCTGGCCATGAGCGCCCACTGCGAGGGCAAGAGCTTCAAGGGCTTCGCCCACTGGCTGAGGCTGCAGGCCGCCGAGGAAACCACCCACGCCATGAAGCTCATCGATTTCCTGCTGGACCGGGGCGGTCGGCTGGAACTGAAGACCATCCCCGCGCCCCCCACCGAATTCGGCGGCATCATCCAGGTCTTCGAGCAGACCCTGGCCCACGAGAAGGGCATCACCGCCAAGATCAACGCCCTCTTCGAACGGGCCCGGAACGAGAAGGACTACGCCTCGGAGATCACCCTCCAGTGGTATGTCAGCGAGCAGGTGGAAGAGGAAGCGTCCGTGGGCCAGATCGTGGACCACCTCCATGCCATCGGGGACCAGGGAGGCGCGATCTGGCACCTCGATTCCCAAATGGGCAAGCGGGGAAAAGCCTGAAAAGCGATCACCACGGAGACACGGAGGGCACGGAGAAAAAAGAGATTTAAAAAACCGGTAGGGCAATGATGGATCAAAAACATCATTGCTCTATTTTTTTATTATTATTTTTGCAATTTTGAGGATTTACGCGGTTGATTTTTTATCATTTCAACCCGCTTTTGTCTTCGCGGGTGCCGAGAGGCTTTCCGGGATCTGGGCTTGGCCTGGAAAAACAGGGTATCGTTGAGCCTCGCAACGCGATGCTCAAGGAGGCCCCATGGCCCGTGGACGATTTCCTTTGACCTGCCTGGCCCTGCTGCTGGCCCTTCCCGCACTCCGGGCCGAAGAAGGCATGTGGACGTTCGACAACCTGCCGGTGAAGCAGATCCAGGCCAAATACGGCTTCACGCCGTCCCAGGCCTGGCTGGACCACGTTCGCCTTTCGGCCCTGCGCTTCCCGGGCGGCAGCGGTTCCTTCATCAGCGCCGATGGCCTGGTGCTCACCAACCACCACGTGGGCCACGACTGGATCCAGAAGGTCTCCAGCAAGGAGAAGGACTTCGTCAAGAACGGCTTCGTGGCCCGCTCCAAGGCCGAAGAGATCAAGGTGCCCGGCCTCGTCCTCTACACCCTGATGGAGATGGAGGATGTAACGGCCCAGGTGGACCGGGCGGTCACGCCGGAGATGAACGAGCAGCAGGCGGATGGGGCCCGCAAGGCGGCTCTCGCGGCTCTGGTGAAGGAGCAGACTGAGCGCACCAAGCTGGCCTGCGAGCCCGTGAGCCTCTACCAGGGCGGCCAGCTCTGGATCTATCGATACAAGAAGCACGAGGACGTGCGTCTGGTCATGGCCCCCGAATACGATGTGGCCGCCTTCGGCAAGGAGTGGGACAACTTCAGCTGGACCCGCCACGATCTGGACTTCAGCCTCTTCCGGGTCTACGAGAACGACAAGCCCTACAAGCCGGCCCACAACCTCACCTGGAGCGCCAAGGGCGCCGCCTACGGCGACCTCACCTTCGTGGTGGGCCACCCCGGCCGCACCAGTCGCCTGGAAACGCTGGCCATGATGGAGGCCAAGCGCGAAGTCTTCAATCCGCTGCGCATCCACCTTCTGGACCGGGGACGCGCGGCCCTGAAGGCCTACGCGGCCCAGGGCGAGGAGCAGGACCGTCAGGTTTCCGCGCAGATCATGGGCACGGAAAACGCCTACAAGGTGATGGTGGGCGAAACCGAGGGCCTGAAGGACCGCGAAGCCATGGCCAAGGTGGCCGCCGCGGAACGGGACCTGCGGGCCAAGGTCGAGGCCGATCCCCAGCTCAAGGCCCTGGCGGGCGAAAGCTGGACCCGGATCGAACAGGCCCTGGTGGAGCAGAAGGCCATCGCCAAGGAGATCTCGGCCGTGGGCCAGGCGGCCCAGGCTGCGGCCCTCATCAAGCGCAGCGGCGGCAACCTGCCGCCCGCCCAGAAGACCCAGCTCCTGGCGGGCATGAAGGGCCTGGTGGCGGACCTCGGCGCGGACCACGAACTGGTGAAGGCGGTGCTGGGCGGCAAGGCGCCGGAAACCGCCCTCGAAACCCTCAAGGAGGGCCTGCCGGAAGGCGCCCAGGCCCTGATGAAGCAGTACGGCCAGAAGCAGCAGGCCGCCCAGGCGGTGATCTCCGAGCATCTGGCCCGCATCGCCAAGGCCCGCTTCAAGGTCTACGGCACGGCCACCTACCCGGATGCCACCTTCACCCTGCGGCTTTCCTACGGGCAGGTGAACACCTACCCCGCCAACGGCACCCTGATGCAGCCCTTCACGACCTTCGCAGGCCTCTACGACCGCGCGGCCGCCTGGGGCCCCAAGGCCGAGAACGGCTCCTGGAGCCTGCCCAAGCGGTGGATGGACCGCCGGGACAAGCTGAACCTGTTCACGCCCTACAACTTCATCAGCACCAACGACATCACCGGCGGCAACTCCGGCAGCCCGGTGGTGAACGCCAAGGGTGAGCTGGTGGGCCTGGCCTTCGACGGCAACATCGAGAGCCTGCCCGGCCGCTACTACTTCGATGGCCGCGTGAACCGCACCCTCTGCGTGGATGTGCGCGGCATCGCCGAGGCCCTGGCCAAGGTCTACGACGCCCAGCACCTCGTGCGCGAACTGGCCGCCAAGTAAGGAAAGGAACCGCCATGCGCCTCCGCCCCGCCCTGCTCGCCGCCTTCGCCCTGGCCCTCGTGGCCCGGGCCGATGAAGGCATGTGGACCTTCGACAACCTGCCCCTGAAGACCCTCAAGGAGAAGTACGGCTTCCAGCCCAGCCAGGACTGGCTGGAGCACGTGCGCCTCTCCGCGCTTTCCTTCGGCGGGGGCAGCGGTTCCTTCGTGAGCCGCGACGGTCTCGCCATCACCAACCACCACGTGGGGCGGGGCTGGGTGCAGTCCGTGAGCGGGCCCGGGGAGAAGGACTTCATCAAGCACGGCTTCCTGGCCCGCACCCGGGACCAGGAGCTGAAGATCCCCGGCGCCACCCTGCGCACCCTCATGGCCATGGAGAACGTCACCGAAGCCGTGAACGCCGCGGTGAAGCCCGGCATGAGCGCCGCCCAGGCCACCGAGGCCCGCCAGAACGCCCTCAAGGGCCTGCGCGAGGCCCGCGGAAAGGCCACGGGCCTCGCCTACAGCCCCGTGACCCTCTACCAGGGCGGCGAATTCTGGCTCTACGGCTACAAGGTGCACCGGGACATCCGCCTGGTGATGGCCCCGGAAACCGGGATCGCGGCCTTCGGCGGCGATCCCGACAACTTCACCTATCCCCGCCATGACCTGGACTTCACGCTGTTCCGGGTCTACGAGGACGGCAAGCCCTACCAACCGGCCCATCACCTGACCTGGGGCACCGAAGGCGTGAAGCTGGGCGATCTCACCTTCGTGGTGGGCCACCCCGGCAGCACCCAGCGCCTCATCACCCACGCCCAGATGCTCCACGCCCGGGACACCACCCTGCCTGCGCGACTGGCCTCCCTGGAAACCATGCGCCAGCAGATGAAGGCCTTCGCGGCCCAGTCCGATGAGCACGCCCGGCAGGTGAACACCCGCATCTACGGGATCGAGAACAGCCTGAAGGCCCTGAGCGGCTACCTGCGCGGCCTGAAGGATGTGGAAGCCCTGAAGGGCATCCAGCAGCGGGAGCAGGAGCTCCAGGCCAAGGTGGCCACAGATCCCAAGCTCCAGGCCGAAGCCGGCGGAAGCTGGAAAGCCATCGCCCAGGCCCTGGCCCAGACCCGGGATCTGGCCTTCGAAACCCGCTACGTGAGCGCCCGCTACAGCTCCCTGCTGCCCGTAGCCGTGAACCTGGTGCGGGTGATCGAGGAGGGCGCCAAGCCCGAGGCCCAGCGCCTCAAGGGCTACCGCGCCGAGACGGAGCTGAAGACCATGCGCGAGGCGGCCCTGCGCCCCCTGCGCGCGGGCAACGCGGAACTGGATGGATTCATGCTCCGCAAGGGCCTGGAGGAGGTCGAGCAGGCCCTGCCCGCCGCCCATCCCTTCCGCAAGGCCCTGCTGGAGGGCCGCAGCGCCGGGGAGGCAGCCAAGTCCTTGGAAACCAGTAAGCTGGCCGATCCCGAGGTCCGCAGGGCCCTGATCGAAGGCGGCGCCAAGGCCCTTGCCGCCTGCGAGGATCCGATCGTGCGGGTGGCCCGCCGCATCGCGCCGATGCTCGCGGCCCAGGCCAGGCGCCAGGAGGCTGCGGAGGCCACCGTGGCCGAGCACGGCGCCCGCATCGCCCGCGCCCGCTTCGCGGTCTACGGCAAGAGCCAGTACCCGGATGCCACCGGGTCCCTGCGCCTCACCTTCGGGCCCGTGGCTACCTACCCCGCCAACGGCACGCTCCAGCAGCCCTTCACCACCTTCCACGGCCTCTACGACCGCGCCCTGGCCTGGGGCCCCGAAGCGGAGCGCGGCGCCTGGAGCCTGCCCCAGCGCTGGGTGGAGGCCAAGGAGAAGGTGAACCTCTCCACGCCCTTCAACTTCGTGCACGCCGTGGACATCATCGGCGGCAATTCCGGTTCGCCGGTGCTCAACGCCAAGGGCGAATTCGTGGGCATCATCTTCGACGGCAACATCGAGATGCTCCCCGGCAACTTCTACTACGACGGCAAGGTCAACCGCGGCGTCACCCTGGATGCCCGCGCCATCCGCGAAGCCCTGGAGAAGGTCTACGATGCGGGCTTCCTGGTGGATGAACTCCTCGGCAAGCGCTGACCCACAACGATCCGGAGGAACCATGCGACGGTTCACCCTTCCCTTCCTCGCCCTGCTGCTCTCCGCCGGCGCCCTGCGCGCCGAGGAGGGCATGTGGACCTTCGACAACGTGCCCAGGAAGCTCCTGAAGGAGCGCTACGGCTTCGAGCCCACCCAGGCATGGCTGGACCATCTGCGCCTTTCCAGCCTCCACTGGGGCGGCGCCAGCGGCTCCTTCGTGAGCCCCGACGGCCTGGTGCTCACCAACCACCACGTGGCCCGCGGCTCCATCGGCCGCATCAGCACCAAGGAACGCGATCTGGTGAAGACGGGCTACGTGGCCCGGACCCGGGACGAAGAATTGAAGATCCCCGGCCTCACGGTGCGCACCCTGGTGGAGATGGTGAACGTCACCGCCCAGGTGAACGAGGCCGTGAAGCCCGGCATGAAGGAAGCCCGGGCGCTGGAAGCCCGCCGGAAGGTCCATGAAGCCCTGAAGGATGAGACCGCCAAGCGAACGGGCCTCCAGTGCGACATGGTCAGTTTCTACGAGGGCGGCGAATCCTGGATCTACGCCTACAAGGTGCATACGGATGTCCGCCTGGTGGCGGCGCCGGAACTGCAGATCGGCCTCTTCGGCGGCGACCCCGACAACTTCACCTACCCCCGCCACGACCTGGATTTCACCCTCTTCCGCATCTACGAGGACGGCAAGCCCTACAAGCCCCAGCACTGGCTCACCTGGAGCAAGGAAGGCGCCAAGCACGGCGAACTGACCTTCGTGAGCGGCCATCCGGGCCGCACCAGCCGGGCCTGGACCTACGGCCGGATGACCCACGAGAAGCTCTTCGCCGCGCCCCTGAGCCTGCGACTGCTGGAGAAGAACCGCGCCGCCCTGGAAGGGTTCGCGGCGCGCTCCCCCGAGCACCGCCGTCAGGTCACCACGCGCATCCTGGGCGTGGAGAACAGCCTCAAAGCCAGCCGCGGCTACTTCAACGGCCTGAACGATGTCGAAGGCATGAAGAGCGTGAAGGCCAAGGAGGACGCCCTGAAGTCCCAGGTGATGGGGGATCTGCGGCTCAAGGCCCTGGCCGGGGGCGCCTGGCCCCGGATCGAACAGGCCCTGCAGGCCCGGGAGGCCTGGTACAAGGAGCCCGCCCTGGTGGGTGCCCTCAACAGCCAGTTCCTGGGCAGCGCCCTGGGGCTGGTGCGCCTCGCCGAGGCCAAGGCCCAGCCCGCCTCCCAGCGCGAAGCGGGCTTCGACACCGATGCCAAGCTCGAAGCCGCCGCCAAGCGCCTGACCGCCGAAGGCCCCGCGCCCAACCTCGAGCTGGAGGAGCACCTCTTCCGCAGCACCCTCGAAGTGGCCCAGGCGGAGCTGGGCGCCCAGCACCGCTTCCTGCAGATCGTGCTGAAGGGCAGAACACCCGCCGAGGTGGCCAAGGCCGCCGTATCCGGCACCCGCATCCACCAGACGGCCTTCCGCAAGGAGCTGCTGGAGGGCGGTGCCAAGGCCCTCGAAGCCAGCACCGATCCCATGGTGGTCCTGGCCCGGGCCATCGCGCCCCTGGCCGCGGACGTCCGGCGCAAGCAGGAAGCCTTCGACACCGTGCTGGCGGAGAACAGCCGCCGCATCGCCCAGGCCCGCTTCGAGCTGGAAGGCCGGAACGCCTACCCTGATGCCAACAGCACCCTGCGCCTGGGTTTCGGCCGCATCGAGACCTACCCCGCCAGCGGCACCCTGGTGCAGCCCTTTACCACCTTCGGGGGCCTGTACGACCGCCACGACGGCTGGGGCGGCAACGCCCTGGCGGCCCACAACGGCGCCTGGGTTCTGCCGGAGCGCTGGCTGGAGGCCCGCGGAAAGCTGAACCTCTCCACACCGCTGAACTTCGTCCACAGCGTGGACACCATCGGCGGCAACAGCGGCAGCCCCATCGTGAACGCCAAGGGCGACGTGGTGGGCCTGCTCTTCGACGGCAACTACGAAGGCCTGCCCAGCCGCTACTTCTACGACAGCCGCGTGAACCGCAGCGTCAGCGTGGATGTGCGGGCCATCGTAGAGGCCCTGGACAAGGTCTATGACGCGAAGCACCTCGTGAAGGAAGTGCTCGGCCAATAACCTCGTTCCACCCGTCCGGACGCCGGCCCGCCGGCGTCCGGACCGTCTCCCGGGATCCCGAATGCGCCTTCGACGTTTCCTGCCCCTGGTCCTCGCCGCCCTGCCCGCCCTCCAGGCGGAAGAAGGCATGTGGACCTTCGACAACCTGCCCCTCAAACAGCTCAAGGCCGCCTACGGCTTCGAACCCACCCAGGCCTGGCTGGACCACCTTCGCCTGGCGAGCCTCCGATTCCCTGGCGGCAGCGGTTCCTTCGTGAGCGATGAAGGTCTGGTGCTCACCAACCACCATGTGGTGCGCGGCTACCTGCAGCGCCTCTCCACGCCGGAGCGCGATCTCCTGAAGGACGGCTTCGTGGCTCGCACCCGGGCCGAGGAGATCAAGGTGCCGGGCCTGGAGCTCATGCAGCTGGTGGCTCTTGAGGACATCAGCGCCCGGGTGGCCGCCGCCGCGAAGGGCGCGAAGTCTGAGGCCGAGGCCCTGCGCGCCCGGGAGCGGGAGATCCAGAAGGCCCGCCGCGAGAAGGCCGAGGCCACGGGCCTCACGGTGGAACCCGTGCTGCTCTACCAGGGCGGCGAAACCTGGCTCTACAGCTACCGCAAGTTCACGGATGTCCGCGTGGTGATGGCGCCGGAACTCTCCGCCGCGCGCTTCGGCGGCGACCACGACAACTTCACCTACCCCCGCCACCACCTGGACTTCACCCTGCTCCGGGCCTACGACCAGGGCCAGCCCGTGCGGCCGGAACACCACCTGCGCTGGAGCCAGAGCGGCCTCAAGGCCGGGGAGCTCTCCTTCATCTCCGGCCATCCCGGCAGCACCAGCCGCCTGCTCACCGTGGCCCAGATGGACCTGGCCCGGGAGGTGCAACTGCCCCTCCAGATCGCCGGCATGGAGCGGCGCCGGGCCATGCTGGAGGCCTTCGCCCAGCGGGGCTTCGCCGAGCGTGCCCTGGTGGGCGGCCAGATCTACGGCATCGACAACGGCCTGAAGGCCACCCGCGGCTACCTGGCGGGCCTCAAGGATGCCGAAGCCATGGCCCGGGTGGCCAAGGCCGAAGCGGACCTGCGGGCCCGGGTCCAGGCGGATCCGGGCCTCCGCGCCCAGGCCGGGGCCAGCTGGACCCGCGTGGCCCAGGCCGCCCAGGCGGCCCGAGCCCTGGCCCGGGAACAGGCGATGGTGAACACCCGGGGGTCCGAACTCCTCGCCACGGCGCTGCACCTGGTGCGCCTCCCTGCCGAGGGCGCCAAGCCCGAAGCCCAGCGCCTGCCCGAGTACGCCGAGGCCGCCCTGCCCGAGCTGAAAGCCCGCCTCATCCGGCCCCGCCCCACGCCCTACCGGGCCGACCTGGAGCTGCACCTGCTCACCGCCGGTCTGGAGGAGGCCCAGGAGCAGTTGGGCGCCGGGCATCCCTTCGTGAAGGCTCTGCTGGGCGGCCGCAGTCCTGAAACCGTGGCCCGGGAGGCCGTGGAGGGCTCGAAGCTCCAGGATCCCGCCGAGGTGAAGCGTCTGCTTGAGGGCGGCGCTGCGGCCCTGGCGACCAGCGCCGATCCCATGCTGGCCCTGGCCCACCGCCTGGATCCCGAGCAGCGACGCCTGCGCGCACGGATGGAATCCGAAGTGGACGGCCCGATCCGGGAGCACGCCGCCCGCATCGCCCGCGCCCGCTTCGCGGTGCTGGGCCGGGACACCTACCCCGATGCCACCTTCACCCTGCGCCTCACCTTCGGCGTGCCCGCCGGCTACCCCGCCAACGGCACCCTGATCCAGCCCTTCACCACGCTGCACGGCCTCTTCGACCGCTTCGAAGGCTGGGGCGGCGCCACCTTCAACCTGGACCGGGAGACATGGCGGCTTGGAACGCGCTGGCTCAACGCCAAGCCCCGCCTGGATCTGGCCACGCCCTACAACTTCGCCTCCACCCACGACATCATCGGCGGCAATTCCGGCTCTCCTGTGGTGGACACCCGGGGGGAACTGGTGGGCCTGGCCTTCGACGGCAACCTGGAAAGCCTCGGCGGCCGCTACTTCTACGAGGGCCGCGCCAACCGCACCGTGAACGTGGATGCCCGCGCCATCCTGGAAGTGCTCCGCAAGGTCTACGACGCCGGCCCTGTGGCCGACGAACTCTCCCGACGCTGAAGGAACCCGCCCATGCGAACCCTGCTCCGCTCCTCCCTCCTGCTCCTGCTGGCCGCCGGCACGCTGCGCTCCGATGAAGGCATGTGGACCTTCGACAACGTGCCCCTGCAGAAGATGAAGGCAGCCCACGGCTTCGCGCCGGACGCCGCCTGGCTGAAGAAGGCCCAGTTGGCCACCCTACGCTTCCCCGGCGGCACCGGCGCCTTCGTGAGCCGCGATGGCCTCGTCATCACCAACCACCACGTGGGCCGCAGCGCCATCGCCCAGGTGTCCAGCGCCCAGCGCGACTTCATCAAGGACGGCTTCACCGCCGCAACCCGGGACCAGGAGATCAAGGTACCGGGCCTGGAGCTGATGATGCTGGTTTCCAGCGAGGACGTGACGGCCCGCGTGAACGGCGCCGTGAAGCCCGGCATGGCCGAGGCCGCAGCCCTCAAGGCCCGCCAGAACGCCCTGAGCGAGCTCCGCAAGGCCGAGGAGGCCCGCACCGGCCTCACCTGCGAACCCGTGACCCTCTACCAGGGCGGCGAGTACTGGATCTACCGCTACAAGAAGTTCTCGGACGTGCGCCTCGCGGCGGCGCCGGAAGTCCAAGTGGCCAGCTTCGGCGGCGATGCCGACAACTACACCTACCCCCGCTGGGACCTGGATTTCGCCCTGTTCCGCGTGTACGAGAACGGCAAGCCCTACACGCCGGAAGCCTACCTGCCCTTCGCCGCCGAAGGCCTGAAGATCGGCGACCTCACCCTGGTCACAGGGCACCCCGGCACCACCTTCCGCCAGCAGACCTACGCCCAGATGCGCTACGCCCGGGACCTGGGCATCCCCTATCGCCTCAAGTCCCTGGAGCGCCAGAAGCAGGCCCTGCAGGCCTTCGCCGCCACCTCCCCCGAAGCCCGACGCCTGGCCGCCGATCCCATCTACGGCATCGAGAACGGCCAGAAGCGCCTGACCGGCCAGCTCCTGGGCCTCCAGAAGGACGCCAACCTCCAGAAGGTGCTGGAAGCCGAAAAGGCCCTCAAGGCCGCCGTGGCCAAGGATCCGCACATGAAGGCCCGCGCCGGCGGAAGCTGGGGCGCCATCGAGCAGGCCGTGGCCCGCCAGACATCCCTGCTCAAGGAAAGCAGCCTGCTGGACGCCCGCAATTCCGCCCTGCTGGGCCACGCCCTCACCCTGGTGCGCCTGCCCCAGGAAACCGCCAAGCCTGCCGACCAGCGGCTTCCCGAGTTTGCCGAAGGCTCCCTGAAGGCCACCCGCGCGCGGCTCACCAATCCACGGCCCATCGAGAAGCCCCTGGATCAGGCCCGCCTGGCCGCTGGCCTGCAGGAAGCCCTGGAGGAGCTGGGCGCCCAGCATCCCTTCGTGAAGGCCCTGCTGGGCGGCCGCGCCCCCGAAGCCGTGGCCCGGGAGGCCGTGGAAGGCACCCGCCTCCACGACCTGGAAGCCCGCAAGGCCCTGCTGGAGGGCGGCGCCGCCGCCCTGGCCGCCTGCAAGGACCCCATGATCGCGCTCGCCCGCGCCCTGGAGCCCTTCAATCGCCGCGTGCGCCAGCAGGTGGAGCGGGAAGTCGCCAGCGTCTTCAGCGAGCATGGCGGCCGCCTGGCCGAGGCCCGTTTCAAGGCCCTGGGCAAGACCCAGTACCCGGATGCCACCTTCACCCTTCGGCTCTCCTACGGCCCCGTGGCTACCTACCCCACGGGCAGCGGCACCAAGGCCCAGCCCTTCACCACCTTCCTGGGCCTCTACGACCGCCATCTGGGATGGGGCGGGAACACCGTGGCCGCCGAGGGCGGCGCCTGGACCCTGCCCCAGCGATGGCTGGACCGCCGCAGCCGCATCGACCTGGATCAGCCCTTCAACTTCATCTACGCCTGCGACACCGTGGGCGGCAACTCCGGCAGCCCCGTGCTGAACACCCGGGGCGAGTTCGTGGGCATCAACTTCGACAGCGTGTTCGAAGGCCAGGGCGGCTACTACGTCTACGACCCCGACACCAAGCGCAGCGTCGCCGTGGATGTGCGCGGCATCCTGGAATCCCTGCGCAAGGTCATGGACGCCGGCCACCTCGCCGACGAACTCACCGCCCGCTGACCCACCCGGACGGGCGCCCGGCCCCCCCAAATGCACCCTGGCGCCCTGTCCCCACCTGTGGCATACTTTCGTTTCTTGCCGTCCACGGCACGGGCCTATAGCTCAGTCGGTAGAGCAGCGGCCTTTTAAGCCGTTGGTCGCAGGTTCGAGTCCTGCTGGGCCCACCAGCAACACCCTAACGGGGCTATCGTCTAGGGGTTAGGACACCGCCCTTTCACGGCGGCAACACGGGTTCGAATCCCGTTAGCCCTACCAGCGCAAGTGACCCACTTGCACAACATAGAAG
>MWBB01000055.1 GCA_002068835.1 Acidobacteria bacterium ADurb.Bin340
GGTGAAGCATGACGGAACGCCCCATCACGGCGTGGGCATCCGCCCCACCGAGCTCGTGATCCCCACGATCCAGGGCATCTCAGCCGGGCGAGACGAGGTTCTGGAAAGGGGTATCGAGGTAGCCGCCCGTTGAATCCTGGAGAAGGGGGGAAATAGTGCCCTCGGCCGAGTCAGGTTCCACCGTCACTGGCAACATCTTGGGATTTTTGGGCAGTCTTGCTGGAACTGACCAGGACCACTACCTAACGAGATGGTGCGCACTCACCAGGAACATTGGCTCCTTCGCTGCATGCAGCGCCTCCCTCGATAGCCCTCCAACCGGATCGTAAATGACCCGAATAGGGGCATCCACATCCGTCTTGCAGGTCGCCACGCCGGGTCTCCCCCCAGCGCCAACCCTACCCGGCTACCCACCCAATTCAGCGAGGAACCAAAAAAGACATAACAAGGCCGCAAAAACATTTACAGAAAAGACCTGCGCACACGGAAATGCGCCCCTTTTCATGAACCGAGCCAGACAGTCCCCCTGGGGACGCCTGGCTCGATTTGAATGCAGTCCGGGGTTGCCCGAGAAGGGCCCCCTACTTCTTTTTGGCCTTGGCGGCCCGGGCCTTCACCGCACGAACTTTCATGTCCTCCCGAGCAGGACGAACGCGGATCTTGCCCTGGGCATTGCGGCTGTTCTTCTTCTCTAGTTCCGAGAGGATCGACACCACTTCACCCTTGAAACTTGGGTCGGAGACCGTCTTCAGGAAGGCATCCACCATCTCGACGGGTTGCTTCCCTGCGTATTTGCGGCAGAGCACCTTGGCCACCGCCTCGGCCTCGCGCTTGAACTTGCGAACGCCCGTGCCCCGAATGCCAACGCTCTTAATGGCGGTGAGTGCCTCAATCGCCTGGAGGGGCGTTATGCCCGCGCGGTCGATCTCATCCAGCAGGGCTTCGTAGGTTCCGGTGAGCCCAGCAATGAAGAGGCGCTCCTGCGTCTTTTCCGGCTGCCCCTTTATCTTGCCAAGCAGGCGTGTAATGACCGAAGAGGGAACCACAACGTTTCCGATCTTGATCTGAGCCTTCTGGGAACGGCCCGATCCTTTTACGAAGCTGAACACGCATCCTCCTTTTGAAATGTGGCCCCAAATTAAGGCCTAGACAGGGTAAATGATTATGAAGGGACATGCTCGCGCAAGCGTCGCCTCAAAAAATATTTTTTAGGCAACAGATCACCGGACACTAAAGGTGCGCAGCCCGCCATTCCTCATTCATAGCAACGCCAAAACAATCACGCATCCTGCGCGACGGATCTCGCCTGCCTATCGTCTCGATTCAGCAAGGCATTTCCAAGCCCAGGGCTCATGAGGAAGCCCGGCGCCCTAGCCGAACCGCCACAGCACTCCTTGACCGATCCGCCGCTGACGGGGCCACCGCACAGCCAGCATGTAAAACAATCAGTCTGGCAATCTTTCAGGCTAGCTGATCGTTTGGCCTTGGCTCTATTCGGCTTATCGCCTTGGTGACGTTCAAACTCGCCGCCATGTTTGCCAAGACTCGGCTCACATTCTTGCCCTGACGCCTTTTTAGCCTTGACACCGTTTTTCTGTTGAAGCAACATGATACTCAAGCACTGAACACTCATTCCATGGAACGGACTTAGAATATGAAAACCATCAGCGTAATCAGCAACAAAGGCGGGTCGGGCAAGAGCCTGACGAGCTTCCTCATTGCCGGTGCGATCAAGAAGCTGAACCCTGATCAGCGAGTCCTCTTTGTCGACCTCACACAAGACCAGGGCTCACGCAGCATTTCTCTCGCACCTGAGCAGGAGCGCCGTGGCCAGGGCATGGGACGGGCCCTCACCCCTCTGGTCATGGCTGATGGGGACGAGGAGCGCATGGCGGAGGCCGGCAAGGAGGGCGCCGAGCTCCTTCGAAAGGCGATTCAGCCCGTCTGTGTGGTCCCGGGTGTTGGTGACCAGGGCGTCATAGGGTTTGCTCCCGCTGCCAGCTCCGACCTGGACAAGCTCGCGGAAGGGTCCTGGAACAAATCCCCCCACCCTGAAATGGCCCTGGTTGGCCTCCTGTCGGAGCTGGATGACGACTGGGATTGGGTGGTCTTCGATACGCCCGGTGCTCTCAACAGCCCCGCGGTGCGTGCCGTGATGCCCATCTCAGACGCCGTGGTCATTCCTTGTGATTGCCGCGTAACCGAGACGCTTGCTGGGCTTGAGAAGGTTTTCTCTCAGGTGAAGCGCATCCAGAAGGCTGGGCTTGAGGTCAACCTGGCCGGGCTCATCGGCAACATGATCGTCCCTACGGCGGCATCCCGCGAGACGGTCCAAACCCTCAAGGAAATCAGCACACAGCGGGGGATCCCGGTCCTTGCCTGGATTGACCATGTCACCACGGCGTCCAATGCCCTTCGCGCCTATGCAATCGAGGTCGATGGCCGCCCCATGCGTGCCGGAGGGCTCTACTACGAGGCCCTCCTCTCGACCAATCCCAATGTGAAGCAGAAGGCCGAGAATCTCGCCGAGCAATTCGAAGAGATTGCCGGCCGCTTGATGAAGAGTGCCGAATTAGTTGGCCAGGCCAGCTAACAGGGCAGGGGGGTTTAGAGATGTCCATGGCCGATAAGCGCCGAAAACTGCTGGCAGGCCGGGGTCAGGAAGCCCCAGCGAAGCCCCCTCACCTTGCGCGGGCACCGATCATGGTGCTGGCTGCGGCAGAGGAACCCCCGACCGAGGAGGTTTTCTCGCAGCTTCCGGGAATCATCCCCAGGAGGCCGGAACTGATCCGGGTGAAGCACCCAGCCCTGTCACCGATCTCGTCCACCCACAGGTCGAGCCCGAGGAAAGGCCCATTTCCTCGCCGCGGCCAAGGGTGCCTGCTGAGCAGATGGGCGTCTTCATGAACCGCGTCATGCAGGGCCTTCAGTCCAAAGGCGCCTCGCGGCGCACGCTCCGGCTTCGCATCCCCTACAGCATCCGCCCCGACAGGACCCTCTTTGCGGTTCTGAAGTCGGAGGAGGGGAGCGCCGCCTCGCGGGTCCTGGAGGCCTTCCGCACGGTTCCCAAGGACAACCCAGATGCGATTGCTGGGGCCGCGGAGATGGTTTCCGAACGGCGCCGACGGCCCGGGAGGCAGGGACTCGGGCAGTCGGGGACGGTGACGGTCACCCTGGATGGAGCAGAGAGCGAAACCCTGGAGGTTCTCGCCAAGAGGGCTCGGATTTCCTGTGGGGCCTACCTTGAAGGCTGTCTTTACATCTGGGCCGTCGGAACTGGCCGCCTGGATCCGGAAATTTAATCCTCTTCCTGATCAACATCTATAACTTCAGGATCAAGAGCCTCCATTTTGGTGATACCAATGGAGGCTTTAGCTTTGCGTGGAACAAGGGTGTGACCATTGAGCGGAGGGCCTATTACAAACAGCGTATTTTTCCTTTTGCCCTCAAAACGGGCGTTCATTTCAGGCCAAATCTCTTTTAGCTCTTCCAATATTGATTCTAGCGTTGCTCGAAGTCTCCAAATATTGGAATCCGATGATCCTAGCATTGAAACAAGTGTATCCAACGGAATTCGAGATGTTGTTTTAGCTGCCGCAGTTCTATAGCTAATAAGCTGAATAAAATCCCAGGCAATCGGATTATTACCATATTTTTTCATCAAATCCAATGGCAGTGGAACCGAATGGTCGACCAATTCTTGATAAAAACTTGGATCCAATTCCAAGTAGTAGCCAGAGTGGTCCTTCTCTGCCAAGAGTCGAACTTCGCCAGATAGCTCACGGCGCGCATCCGATCGGCTCGGAACCACAGCATCCTTAATCACACTTTCGTGATGTGAAGCTTCTTTTTCACCATTATCAACCTCTATATAACAGCTAAATCCTTTTAACCTATCCAGTGAATCTCGAAATGCTTTATAGTGTGTGCCAGAATCAGACAAGCCAAATGCTCTTATAAATTCGGCGGTCGACTCAAACTTCACCCGAGCATTGCCCTGCTTCTTCGCGCAGGTCGTGATCCAAGCCAACAAAGCCCGATCCTTGCCGAACGGAAGATCCACCCCAGACTTGCTCGCCTTGAAGGTCACCCGAAGTTTGTCGCCATTCCCTAAGCGCGCGGTTTTGATCACCTCGCGGTCCTTGGTCCTCTTGTACGGCAGGCCGCAGAGGACGAGGGCCCGCGCGATGAAAAGCATCTCGTCCCAGCTGCCGAGTGCAACCTTCTTGCGGAGTTCCTGCGACTGCTTTTTCTCCACCAGCTCCTTCTGCTTCCTTCGCACCACTGATTTCTCGTTCTTCAGTGCAAGGGCGGCCGCGAGGAGCTGTTCGTCGGTCTTCCCAGGGTTCGCTGCGAGAAACACCTCCACATCCTTGGCGTTTCGAAGGATGCTTTTCAGTGCCAGAGTGATGATCTCGGATGCCATCAGGCCACCTGTGCTCTACGGGAATGGACGGTGATTCCTACATTGATGGAATGGTGTTCCGAAAGTTTCCCGAAAGCAAAGGGTATTTCCCTACATGGGTAGAATAATTTCCTACCCAAAACTGCGGAACCCCCCGTTGACGCCGTTAACCCTACCAGGATCTTCGGATCGCCTCCCACCTCCCAGGTTCCTACGCAAACCTGCGGATGCTGTTGGAACCCCTTAGGGTCATGCGCCTCAGAACGGGTTACCAAGGACCAGGCTCCCCAAGCCGGAAGCGTACCCTCTTCACCCAGAACCTACACAAACCTGCGGTACCCTCCCCTCCCAAGAAGGGGCTGCGCCGTGGCAGGCGGGTAGGAACACCAGCAACACCAGCAGGCGTCCCAAACAGAACAACTGGAAAGCCTCGCCCCCTCCAGGTCTCGACTCCTACACAGAACTGCGGACAGTTCCCTTGGCAACGCCCGCACCTCCTCCGATTCCTACGGGAAACTGCGATTCACGGGGCCTTCCTTCTAGACAAGGGGGAGAGAACCTCCGTCCTGCGGTCGAATCACGGCCACCCTTCCCAGACGAGGAGAGAGCCGTTGCCCCCATCCAGCGAAGTCATTCCTACCTAAACCTGCGGAGATCAGCGAAGACTCGGTGTCCCAGGCTAAGCCAATCCCTACAGAGAACTGCGGCCCGATTCGGTGATTCCTACCGGGAACTTCGGTTTGAAAGCCCCCCCTCAGCTTGCCGCCCCCCGGATCACACACATTCCTACCGAGAACTGCGGAATTTTTTTAAAAATTAAACATAAAATTCTACAGAATATGTGCGTTTCGGCCCCTGCGACGAGAGGGGACGCACATCGTCGAATCGTATTCTTGAGAAACCTTTTAAAACAAAACAAAGGACTTAGGCGTTAATAGGTGGGGAGGGGTATCCGAGCCTCCACGAAGGGAACGGGGATTCCTACGGAAATCTGCGGAATTGATTTTCGCCATTCCGCTCGAACCACTCAGAGCCTGAACCATACGGAAAACTGCGGAGAGGATGGCGTGAGCCAGGGCAGGGGGGAATGAAACATGAGGGACGGGATCCCACTTCCTACGTGAACCTTCGGTCAGGACAGATCCCTGCCCGCCACAGGGCCGAACCCGAGAGGTCCCTGGCCTGAAGCGTCATCACTCAGGAACCCCTGCGCCCAGTCGATCGCGTGGTCAACCAGCCGGCTGGACCCGAACCTACGAAGACCTGCGGAATTTTTCCGCAGTTGTGCGTATCGATGGAGGCCGAACCCCCGAAGTTCTGCGTAGGAAACATTCGAGGGAAGCACCAGGATTACGAAACAGCCATTCAGCCGCAGATGTGTGTATTTTCCTGGTTTCCTGATCGAAGATCTTTGTAGGTTTCTGAGCAACCCACCTCTTTTCAGGGTCTGGCATAGGAAGCCGGAGTTGCGCGTATTCCACCCTGGTTATCCGCAGTTCTAGGTATGTTCGGCCGAAGTTCTAGGTCGCCCTTTCCGCAGGTGTCGGTCGGCCACCCCCGCAGATCTCCGTATGCCCCACCGCAGTTCTGCGTAGGCGAATTGGCCGCAAACCCGCACCAACACACGATCTGCGCCCCCCCCAAGTAGTTGTCATTTTGTAGTTCATTTTTAAGGGAGATCATGTTGCTGACTACACAGTGGGCTCGGAGGCCTCCGACAAGAGCAACATTTTTTTGTTCCTTTTCCTGGCACCGAGTTGCCGAAGCATATCCCTGTAGGGAATCCAGCCGCACAAAATTTTAATACCAACTTGAAATTCAACAACAATCCAATATTTCTTCAATCAGGCAAAAAAAGATCTCAGAATATTTTGAATCTTAGACTATCAATTGGACGTTCAAATTGTACACCATTTTGAGATCCGCCTCAACCCATCAAACTTCAAAGACTTCCGGTGCGGTCGGCAAACGTGGCAGATATGATAATCGCGATTATCATATCTGGAACCTCGTGGAAACCACGAGGTCCTACCCACTATTGCCTAAACATAACGGTCGTTATGTTTCCCGCTCCTCGTCTTTTCCGTTTGTGGGCCGAGACTCCACTCAACAGGGATCTCTCTGCACAATAAATGACCATCGATGCATATAAATGTTCTTAGATTATTTTGATAGTATACGTATTTGTTTATAGCAAACATGGGACTTTATTTTTCACAAAGAACGCCGTTTGTTGATTAAATCTGCCATCGGGCACAGAGCCCAAGATCTCAGATTGAATTTTGGGAGGTTTTTTCAGCAGATTCCTTTTCCGCTAAAAAACCCCAGGTCTGGATGATGGGGGCTCTCGAGGAGATGCCCATGAGCAAACATGACCTTAGACGCCGGATTGTTTTTTCGCCCTCGGTGGCTCCGGCCCTTCTGGCTGGAGCCGCGTCCGGCCGGCGGATCGGCGAGGAGGCGGAAACCATCGCACGAGGGCTGAAGCCGTGAGCGTTCGGCTAGGGCTTCCTGAAGTTTCGCCTGGGCACTCCCCGGCCCGCCCGGATCTCAAAGATCATCCGCTGGGCATCCAGCCAAAGGTGGAGGAACCCAATGCCTACACCATGTGGGCGGACTCCGTGCAGCAGGCGCCTCAGGGGCCTCCTCGCTGCGGGAACCAGTATTCCGGCGGACGGTTCCCGAAGGGGATGCCGCACCGGGATCCGGCGGTGCAGGAGATGCTTCGGGGCCATGCCCAGCAGGGCAGGGGGGCGTTCCAGGAGAGGGTCCAAGGGGTTCGCTCGCCCTCCAAGTCGGAGCCCGGGTCGGCCCGGGAGGAAGAGCGCCCCGAGAGCGCCCCTTGGTGCCGGTCCTTCTATCGTCCCCGGCACCTCACCCGGGTGGGTCTGGGGGTGATGCGGGCCCTGGACCCGGATCGTCGTGGCGAGGCCGACATCCTCAAGATGGGGGACTCTCCGGCGTCCTCCCTCCAGGCCCGGGAGACCTTCCTTCGGCGGCGGTACACGGCCCTGGACCTGCTCACCAAGGGGTGGGTGTTCGAGGAGAAGGGGCTGTACTGCCACCTCAGCCGGATCGATGACCGGGAGACGATCCGGGCCCAGCGGTTTGCGGGGCAGGGGGACGCCCAAACCGTCCTGAAGGACGAGCAGATCCTCCAGTGGGTGGCGGTGCTCCGCCGGGCCTCCTGGGACCAGCTCCTGGCCCTGGACTTCCAGGCCCAGGCTGGGGTGGCCGCCGCCCTAGATCGCCTCCTGAAGGAGGGACTCCTGGAGACGGGCAGGGCGGTGCTCTGGGAGGGAGACCTCGAGGTAATCGGTCTCAGCAAGGCCGGGTGGAAGGAGGTCCAGAAGATGGTCCCCCTGGCCCGGGAGTGGGGCTGGGCGCCGCGGAAAATCCTCCCGAACAACCGGGAGTACCACGAGCAGATCGCGGGGGATGCCGTGGCCTGGGCGGTCCACCGGGTAGCCCAGGATGCAGGAGCTGCTCCCAGTGCCATCCACCTGGATCGCGCGCTGCGGAGGATCTATCTCGGATCGGAGTTCGTCCCCGACATCCGGGTCGAGTTCCCGATTCGTCCAGGGGTGGATTCGTACTACGAGGTGGAGGTCCTGGGCCGCGGCCGGGATTACCGGGGCGGAGGGCACCGCGGGAAGGTGGAGGGGGGTGGCTTCCTCACCTTCTCGGGGCGTGGTGGAGAGAGTGGAGGGGGCCATGTCCGTGTGGGGCGCTAGAGGATTTCTGCCGCTGGAGCCGGGCTATCCGGAGACGACGCCGCTGGCTCGGGTCGCCGAGCGATTCCCCCAGTTGGGGGACCTCGGGCGCTACCTCTGGAGCAGGGGGACCGCCTCGGCGAGGACTTCCTCCCCTCACCACTTCTGGCCCTCCCTGGAGGGCGGGCAACCAGTGGCGGCGGACCCGCTGGAGCTCTGCATGGTGGAGGCGATGGGGGCGATGTTCCGCGGCACGAAGACCTGGCGCTCGGAGCAGACGAACTATGTCCTCCTCCCCCACGAGCGGCCCGCAGGCACCCCGATGTTCGGGCTGCAGATCTGGGCCCTCCCGCGTGGTCGAAACCTGGTCCACATCTTTGCGCGGAGCCAGGACTACACGGCCCTCATCCGGCTGCTTGGACCGTCCTTCTGGGCGTGGGCCGAGCGCATGCGTTCATCCCTCTACTACGGTTTTCACTTCCTGGAGGAGGGCCAAATCACCACGGACCTCGGCGACCTCCTTGCGGAGCAGGTGCTTGGGCTTCCCCGACGGACGGTTTCGACGGCGGTCTGGGCCCTGGCGCCTTCGGGGACTTTCCGCTCCATGCACCTCTTCCAGGATGGCGTCCTCATGTCGCACTACAACCGCCCCTGGAGTGCCAAGGCGGCGGCGGACTGGGCCGTCATGGTCCGCGAGGATGTGGAGCGACACGCGAGCATGCACCCGAGGGGAGACGCTGCCCGCTGGGCTCAGGAGGTGGCCGAGAAAGCCCCTGCGGATGGCCTGGGGGAGGCTGTGGCCGAGGGCCCTTCTGGAGGCAAATCGGACAGCGGGCGGAGTCAGGGCGGACCAAAATCCACCCCAAAAACCGAGCCCCAGGCGGCCGCACCCCCGGCGGAGTCGGGGCGGAGTCAGGGCGGAGTCGGGGCGGGCGATTCGCAGAGAAAAAGCGAAAAAAATAAAGACAAAAAAAGAATAAATGACGCAAACCAAGCGGAGCGGAGTCAGGGCGGGGAAGAAGCGGAGCTGGGGCAGACACCGGGCGGACCAAGGGCGGACCTCCGGGCGCTGGAGGACACCGACCCTATCTGCAGCGAAATCAGAGAATCGCTACTCACGGCCTACTCGGTCGGAGCCCCGGGACGAGTCGAAGAGCTCCACCGGAGGATGGCCGAGCGCCGCAGAGAGCTCCGCGAGAGCCTCCAGGGGGCCTCGTGAGGCCTCCGCGGGGAGAAATGTGTGCGGAACCCCCCCTTTTTTGCGGGGCGGCTTGTTCGGGTGCTCCTGCGCGGGTGTCGAGCATCGTGTCGAGCATCGCGTCGAGCATCGCGGGCGAAGGCATGCGCCAAGCATGCGGCGGATCAACGGTACATGAGCTCGTCCAGGCAATAACCAACGGTGCTGTTCCCTGCTGTAGGGGACGGTGGCTCCCCGATCTTCGGACCGCAGAAAACCCCTGATACGGAATCTGGCTCTATCCCTGGCCCTCGGTGGGCCCATCTAAGGAGCATTCAATGAGCACTCCAGACGCGAACGCCAACACGAAGGCACCCGGCGGCCTCATTAAGGCCATGCAGGCACGCTGCGGAAAGAAGACGCCCAAACTTCGGGACGAGCATCTGCGCAACCATCGGCTCACTGCATCGACTGCGGACACCCTGGCCCGCATGCAGGCGATGCTCGATCCCGATATGGCCTTCGAGACCTTCATGGCCAATCTGCTCGACCAGGTCCTCTCGCCTCAGGACCGTAAGGCCCTGGAGGGTGTTCCAGAAGAAACCCTCAGCAGCGTTCGCAAGAACCTCTTCCGGGAGCCCTTCAGCGGCTTCAAGCCCAAGACCAAGACCAGCCACTCGAGCACCGGCACTGAGGGCTGAGCCGAGGCTCGGACTGGAACGCAGAGATAGGGGGGATTCGGGATGTCTGGTGCCAAAGCTCGCTTCGTGGAGATGCGCGACTTCTATCCGGCGGCTGAGCGGCCGTTGGATGCGGAGCGTGCCGATCTGAAGGCCAGGAAGCGGGCTTTGGACAGGCGCCAGAACGAAGCCCGGACCCGGATGGAGCGCCACGCTACGATCAGTAGGCCGAAGAACGGGGCCAATGCCCAGGTGGCTGTGGGGGTCTTCGTGCTGGGGGCGGTTGGCCTCGGTGCGCTGCTCGGAGCTGAGGCGACGAAGGCCTGGTTTTTCGGACTGAAGGACGCCGCCGGGACCACCACCCTTATTCCCGGGGCCTTCGGCAGGACCGTGTTCCTGGCATTCCAGGGGGCCCTCGGAGCGAGCTGGGTAACGCACATCAAGCAGAAACAGAAGGCGCGGTTGGAGGATTTGGAGCGTAAGCGCTTCCAGGAATGGACCACGAGTGTGGCCCTGAAGGATGGAGACCTGGTGCCAGCCTTGCTCCCGTCCTATGTCCGGCCGAACCCCTATAATCCGATCGATGACGCCTTCGAGTTCGTCATCGGTGAGCATTACGGAACGGAAGGGCACAAGTTCAGCCACCAGGCGGACTGGTATGGCATCCCCTTCGAGGGACTGGTCACGGGTGGCACCGTCGTGTTCGGCATCTCTGGATCCGGCAAGACAGCGGCGGTCATCAAGCCGTTCATGCGCCAGGTCTTCGGCTGGAAGGCCACGGTGGACTATGACGACACTGGCCGCGGTATGGAGAAGTGCGCCGGACTGGTCCTCGATCCGGTACTGGAGGCGGGAAGGGTCGAGGACCCCAACCTGGCCACGCTCTCCCCAGTGCTCTACCAGGAGCATGTGGCGGGAGGTGCGACGCGCCGGAAGGCGGTGTTCGATAGCCGGCTCGGGACTCGGTTAGGGTGGAAGACGGTGGAGGCGTTAAGGGCTGTGGCTCGGGCCACAGGTGCGTCCGGACAGTCCCTGAAGCGCTGCTGGAGGTTCGGGGTCACCTTGTCCCCGGCTGTGGGGGCACCTCTGGTAGGTCCTCTTGAGAACGCGGCCCCAGCACTCTTGCCACCTAAACCGCACGGGAACACCGTTGTGGAAAGAGGAAGATGATGAAACCTGACCAAGACCTCATACCTGGGCCAGCGAAGGCGCACAAAGCCGTGCCGGCGTATCTGTTCCTTGGGGGTTGGGGGGATGGTTGGTCCGAGATCTCTCCGGGAGCTGAGGTGTGGCTTCTCGCCAGGATTGGAGATCAGGTGCGATTTCTCGCTGGGTCCAAGGGCCCTGTGGAAGGTGAAATTCGTGGTGGCGGGCTCTTCGGTGTCGAATACCTGGAGGCATTTTCAAAACCTTGATGCATGCGCGGCATTGTGATTGATGCTTAATTCATGCAAAATGCCTACATCGTGCCACGCGGACAATCTCTTGATGAGATTTACATCGAAGGTCGGATCCTCCGGATCTGGCTCTGGGCATTTGCGTGGCACCTTGATCTCGAGGGGGCGCCAGCACTCGGACAAGGAGAAACGATTTTGTATGAGTCCAGCCCCCTCCCTGCGGTGGAGGCTGAACGCCTACCAAAATTTCACTGGCTTGATGGGGGAGGGCTCCCGGATGCTTGAAGGGTTATCCACCCTTCAGCGTCGAGGAGCACCCCATGAGGAAAATGAGGCGGCTGGCCCGTGTGGGCCTTGTTCTGATGTCCCTGCTTACCGCGGGCCTTACTCCACTCCCAGCCCAGGGGTGGACCCCAGATAAGGGCCCTGACGCGGTTCGAGTGCACGATCACCGCCCAGCCCACATCACGATCCTCAGGCAGCCCGTTGGCCAGACCGTGGTGGCCGGACAGTGGGCGATGCTCTCGGTGGAAGCCGTTGGGAAGCCGAGGTTCCTCCACTACCAGTGGCGCAAGGATGGCCAGGCGGTGGGCTGGAACCTTCCCTTCCTGGTCATTCCGGGGGCCGCTCCGCGGCACGCAGGCGCCTACACGGTCACCGTCAGCAACCCGACCGGAAGCGTGATCAGTGCAACGGCCGTCGTTTCCGTCAATGTTCCACCGAGCATTGAAGCCCAGCCCCAGAGCCAGACCGTGGCCCAGGGCGGCATTGCCAACTTCTCTGTAGCGGCTTCGGGCTCGGGAAGCCTCTCCTACCAGTGGCGGAAGGATGCCTCTCCCATTGCTGGTGCCGTGGCTTCGACCTATCAGATCGCCAATACCCAGCCAACGGATGCGGGTTCCTACGATGTGGTGGTTTCCAACACCCTGAATGGAACCGTGACCCGGGCCTACTCCAGGCCCGCCGTCCTCCGGGTGCACCAGCTTCCAGTGATTTCGCAGCAGCCCGTCTCCCAGACCCAAGTGGCTGGAGCGGCAGCGTCCTTCAGCGTCTCGGCGACTTCTCCCTCGGGTGGAGACCTTGGCTACCAGTGGCTGAAGGATGGGAATCCGATCCCTGCAGCCAATCAAGCAAGCCTTAGCATTCCCAGCGTGGCGGCTTCAAGCCGCGGGGCCTACAGCGTCCTGGTCTCCAGCACCCTGAATGGGACGGTCATCTCCACCCTCTCGGCCTCTGCCCAGCTTTGGGTCAATGTGCCACCCGTGATCACGACCCAGCCTCAGAGCCAGTCCGTTCGGGCCGGAAACCCGGTGACTTTCAGCCTCACGGCCACCGCTGGTGGAGAAGGTTCGCTCCGTTACCAGTGGATGAAGGACGGCGTGCCCGTCCCTGAGGCCACCACTGAGGGCTTCACCCTTCCGAGCGTGACCATCGCGGACGCTGGCAGCTACGTCGGCGTGGTGACGAGCACCCTGAATGGCACCACCACCAGCGCGAGCTCCGAACCGGCTGTGCTGAGCGTCCAGGTCCCGCCGACGATCCAGGTCCAGCCTGAAACCCAGATCGTGGCGCCTCCCGATGCCGTGACCTTCACCGTAGTGGCCACCTCCAACAACGGTGGCACCCTGACCTACCAGTGGAAGAAGGATGGGGTGGTCATTCCGGAAGCCGTGTCCGCCTCCTACACGGTCCCCTCCACGGAATTCACGACCAACGAGATCTCCTACAGCGTCGTTGTTTCGGATGGCGACCTCTCCGTGGAGAGCCAGCCGGTTCAGGCCATTGCTTCCGTGGCCTCACCCGTCTTTGCAGGGGATCCCGTCCCGGTCATCGGGCGGCCCCTGACGGTCCTGCCCTCCTTCCATGTGGACACGATCAAGTTCCCCAATGGCGCCTTCCGGCTGGGGTACGACGAGTATCTGAAGAACCCCGTCTGGACGGCCTACGTGAACTTCCCAGTCCAGCAGCCCTACCCGAATTCGGATGGGGACTATAAGGCCGATACCCGGCTCGCCGCACCCCAGGTCGGAAAGAACGACTACACCGGGATCTACACCGGTGGGGCCAACTCCCCGACCAGCTATGACCGTGGCCACATGGTGCCTCGGGCGGACGTCTCCTACCGGTACACCCCAGTGGCAGGCGACGACGCGACGATGATGTCGAACCTGGTCCCCCAGATCTCCCAGTTCAACCAGCAGACCTGGCAGCGCCTGGAGACGGCCATCGGCGGCTACGACGTAGTAAAAGACGAT
>MWBB01000056.1 GCA_002068835.1 Acidobacteria bacterium ADurb.Bin340
GCGGCGGGTCAGGGTGTTGAAGAGGCGGATCGGACGCTGCGTCATGCTTCCATCTCAGCACCATTCGAGCGGCCGCCCAAGGCCGCAGGCGGCAGGAACCCGCCCTTCAGCTCCGGACGGCTCCGGCCACCTGGGCGAGCAGGGCGTCCGGCAGGACCCGGGCCCGGCCATCGGGACCCGTGACGATGTGGATGGATTCCCCTTCGGCCAGCCGCTGGCCGTCCCGGGTCACTTCGTAGCCGAAGACCACCCGGCGCCGCCCTGCCTCCTTGAGCCAGGTGCGGACCTGCACCAGTTCGTCGTAGCGGGCGGGGGACCGGTAGCGCACCTTCAGTTCCCCCACGCTCATGAAGATCCCCTGGGCCTCCCACTCGGAATAGCCCTGGCCCTGGGCCCGCAGGAATTCAGAACGGCCCAGTTCCATCCACACCGGATAGACCGCGTGATGCACGATGCCCATGGCATCCGTTTCGGCATAGCGCACACGGATGGGGGTGAGGGTTTCCAGCATGGCTGCGGGCATGGGTCCATCAAACCACAAGGGCCCCCTCGGGCGCCCGGGCGGGCGTGGGGGGACGGGAGGCGTAAGCTTGTGTTCGATTCCCGTTCCTGGAACCCCCGACTCCTTAACCTTTGGGAGACCTGCATGTCCTTGCGTCACGTATTAGGTGAACGACACCTACGGACACGAGGCCGGAGATCGGGTGCTCATGCAGTTCTCCGCCCTTCTGCGGCAGTCGGTGCGCCAGGATGATGTGGTGCTGCGCCTGGGTGGGGAGGAATTCCTGATCGTGCTCAAAAACACGGATCCCGCCTACCTGACCCTGCTGGCGGCCAAGATCCTGGATCGGGTCCGAAGCTTCGACTTTGATCTGGGAGAAGGGTCCACCCTGCGGAAGACTTGCAGCATCGGCCTGGTGCCCTTCCCCCTCTTCCCTGACAAGCCCGATCTGCTCAGCTTCGAGCAGGGCATCCAGGTTGCGGATCTGGCGCTATACCACGCCAAGCACCATGGGCGGGATCAAGCGGTTGCGCTCTTTGCGGGTCCGAACGGCCCCGCCCAGGACGAGGACGTGCAGAGGCTGGTCACGGACCTGGGCGCGGCGCTCGATCAGGGATTCCTGAGAATGGGCTGAGAGCCCTGCGGCCCTGGGGGTCTGCCCGCCGTGGGCACCCTCGGGGCCGCAGGGAGAGCCCTTGTTCTATTCCAGGACGATGCGGATGTGGTCGCCGCTGTTGGTGGTGATCTCCAGCAGCAGATCCCCGGGCTTGGAGCTTTCCAGCAGCTTGATCAGGGCATCGGGCTTGAGCCCCTGCTTCTGCTCCCCGTTCACCTTGATTTCGCTCTGGCCCGCCATTTCCAGCACGCTCTTGGCCAGGCTGATGGGCATGCGCATTTTCACTTCGGCGGGGCCATCGGCCTTCTTGGCGCCGTGGTGGGGGCCGAACTTGCCGCTCTTGCTGACGATGTCCACCTTGATGAAACGGGCGGCCTGGGCGGCGGCGGGAACCGCGAAGGCGAGGCAAAGGGTCAAGGGCAGGGCCAGGGCACGCATGGGAGCCTCCGTAGGTTTGGGGTGTGGGCCGTGGGGGTGGATTGCCGGCCGGTTCGGAAGGGATTACGGGGGGCCCCAACGGACGGTTAGCCGGAAGGTCCAAGCGGGTTAATCTGCCTGGGCGCGGCCCGGCCGGGGCCGGCATCCCAGGTTCTGGCCCCCTCGGGCCCCTCACCGGAGCGAACATGACCAAGATCCTCGCGACCCTCCTTCTTGCCGCCGCGCCCCTGATGGCCCAGGTCAGCGTGAAGTGGGAGAACAATCTCGATGCAGCCCTGAAGCGGGCCAAGGCCGAGAACAAGCCCCTCTTCGTGGATGTATGGGCCGAGTGGTGCCCTCCCTGCCAAATGCTGAAGCAGAAGGTGTTCCCCACGCCGGAGGCCAACCAGGCGCTCACGGCCTACGTGCCCGTGAGCCTCATGGTCGAGCACAAGGACCGGACTCCCGTGAAGGGCAACGAAGGGATGACGGATCGGTTCAAGGTCACGGCCTTCCCCACCCTGGTGATCCTTGATCCCAACGGCAAGGAAGTGCGTCGCCAGGTGGGCGCCTTCCGCACGGGTGCGGATTTCGCAGCCTGGCTGGGATCGGGCAAGTAGAAGCTGGAACTCGGAAGGAAGCGGGAGGGGAGGCAGGATCCTACCCTCCCGCTTCCTTCTACAGATCCTTCACCCCTGCGGGTGGCTTCTGCTTCTGGGGCAGCTTCTGCTTGCGGCCTTCGAGTTCATCCTGCTGGGCGCCCATGCTGGGGCGGGGTGGAGGTGGGGGCGGAGGGGTTTCCGGCGGTGGCGGGGCGTCCTTGAGGAGGGTCTGGAGGTTGTGCACGGCTTCGCTGCGCCCGGGCTCTTCTTTCAGCAGCCGCTCCAGCAGGGCGATGGCTTCGGGGGTGCGGTCCAGATCCCGGTGGGCCCGGGCGGCCAGCAGTAGGGCGGGGGCGCGCCAGGCGGGCACGGGGCGGGGCACGCCCTGGCCCGTGAGGGGCCGCAGAACCTCCAGGGCGCCTTCGGGGTTCTGGGCCTTTAATTGGATGAGGGCGGCCAGCAGCCGGTGGTCGGGCTGGCCGCCCTGCGGGCTCCAGCGCCGGGCCGAGGGAAGATCGTTCTGATCCAGAGCCCGCTGGGCCAGCCAAGCCCGCACGGAGGCCGGAAGAGGGATTTCGGCCTGGGCTGGAGCCCCCAGGGCAAAGGCCAGTCCGAGCCCCACCCGCCAGGTGCGGAGGGGGCTACCGGCGCCCCAGAGCCAGATCGCAAGCCCCGCAAGGGCAAGCCAGGCTCCCCATTCGGGATGGGCCGGCTGGTGGCTGCGGGACACCGGAAGGGGCAGATGCCCCTTGGCCAGCTCCTGGAACAGTCCCGCCAGATCCTCGTGGGGTTCCAGCAGGCGTCCGCCGGTGCCTTCGGCCAACTGCTTCAGGAAGACCGGATCGGCGGCGGTGGTCAGGGTCCCTTCACCCTCTGCCGTCGGCAGGGCCACCGGAGCGGTTCCGCCAAGGCAGACGATGTAGAGGGGCAATCGGGCCTCCTTGAGGAAGGTCGTGGCCCGGGCCAGGGCCTCCGGTTTGGCTTCCCAGGTTTCCTCGCCGTCGGCCAGGAGGAGCAGCACGGCCGGGGTGGCGCGGTCCACCTGGCCGGCCACCTGGGGCAGGCCGCGTCCCAGGCTGGTACCGGGGCTCCCGAAGGTTCCGGGTTCCACGGCCCGCAGTGCCTCCCGCAGCAGGGCGCGGTCCTCGCCTGGAGGCACCAGCGGAATGGTGTCCCCCGTCAACAGGTCCACGCCGAAGCTGATGCCCCCGGGGGCTTCGTTCCAGAGGCGGTCCAGGATGGCCGTGGCGCCCTTCCAGCGGGACGTGCCCTCCGGCAGGTCCCGGGCGTTCATGGATCGGCTGGCATCCAGCACTACCTGCACGGTCAGGCGGGGAAATTCGGGAAGGCCGAACCGGGGTTCCGCCAGGCCCACGCCCAGGCCCGCGAGCATGAGCGCCGAACCCAGACCCAGCCGCCAGGGTCGTTGACCCACCACCCGGACGCCCTGGCCCATGCGGGTCTGGGCCCAGAGACCGGCCAGCAGGGCCAGGAGCGCCAAACCGCCCGCCGGCAGGAGGATCCAGGGATGGGTGAAGGCCGGCAGGTTCATGGGGCCGCGATCCAGTCCGGGCGCTTGCGCCCGCGTTTGCGGAGCAGGTCGAAGGCGAGGGGCAGCCCCAGGAGGGCCGCGGCCATCAGGAACCAGCGTCCCAGGGGTTTGCCTTCGGTGGGGGGATCCACGGGCAGGGCCGTCTTCTCCAGTTGGTCCACTGCGGCAAGGCTCCGGGCCAGACCGGCGGGATCATCGGCGCTCAGGAACTCCCCCCCTGTGGCCAGCGCGATCCGGCGCAGCGTGTCGGGATCCGAATCCACCCGCAGGCGGGCGAATCCGCCTCCATCCAGCGGGTAGAGGCTTTCGGCGCCGGGCCGTCCCAGCATCATGGTGTGCACCCGGATGCCCTGGGCCTGGGCCTCCTGGGCCGCTTCCAGGGCGGAGACCCGCCCGCGGTTCTGGGCGCCATCCGTGAGAAGCAGGATCACTCGACTCCGGGCGGGGCTGTCCGCCAAGCGGCGCACAGCGGTCATCAGCCCCGATCCGATGGCCGTTCCGTCATCCCGGCTGTCCAGCTCCAGGCGGTCCAGGATGCGGAACAGCCGCACATGATTGGCGGTGAGGGGCGTCAGGGTCACAGGATGGGCGCTGAAGAGGATGAGGGCGAAGCGGTCATCGGGCCGACCCGCCACAAAGGTCTTGAGCAGGCGGCGGGCGGCGGTCCAGCGGTCCTCGCGGCCGTCGTCCAGGGCCCGCATGGAGCTGGAGCCATCCAGCACCACTGCGAAATCCACCACGGGAGCCCGGCCCCGCAGGGGGCTCCGCCATTCGGGGCCGGCGGCGGCCAGCACCAGGAGGGCGGCCAGCAGGGGCGGCAGGAACCGGGCTGTGAGCCGGGCGAAGGTCCCCACGGGCCGTTCCCGCGGAATGCCCCAGCGGTAGGAGGCTCTCCAGGTGGCCCACAGGGCCGGCAGGACCAGGAGCAGGAGGAAAGGATGGCGAAGGTCGATCATCGTCGCGCATCCAGGGGAGCCACCAGTTCCTTGAGAGGTGGGAAGGCGGGCTCCCTGCGGCCGAACCGCGCCGCATCGAGGCTCTGCACCCACACGGCCCATACCCGGAGGCCCCGGGCCTCGAAGGTGGTGGCGCCCCAACTCCGGGCCTCTTCCCCGAAACGGCAGGCCAGCAGTTCCCGCCCCGCAGTGTGGGCCGCATCCAGGCCGGTTCGATCCGTGGCCCGGGGGGGCCAGTGTCGGGCGAAGGCTCTTCGGGCCTGGTAGAGCTTCCGGGTCGCCTGGCCCCCGCGCCAGCGGCGCAGCAGGTACCAGCCCAGCGGGATCAGCGGAACCAGCAGCAGGGCCGCCCAGGCCCAGGGGAAGGGCAGGTAGGGAAGGGCATCCTCCTGGCCGCCCCCGACCCCCATCCAGGGGGCGCCATAGGGCACCGTTCGGGGCACCTCCACCCGCCATTCCGGCGTCTTGCGGCCATCGCCCAAGTCCAGGGGCGGCACGACCAGGGTTCCTGTCGTGAGGGGTTGCACCGTGAGGATCCAGCCACGGCCATCGGGAGTGCCCTGGACCCCCAGGAGGGCCAGCGGACCCAGACGATCCTCCCCCGGCCGCGGGAGCGGAGGCAGGGCCGGATCGGCTTCCGTCAGCTCCACCTGGGCGGCGGCGCCGAAATCCAGACGCGCGGGTCCCTTCCACACGGGCTCGGCGGACAGCGGGCCCATGGCGATCAGCAGGAGAAGTCCGCGCAGGTTCATGCCTTGCCCGCCTTCAGCCAGGTGGCCAGTTTGGCCACGGGATCCTCCACCAGGCTCCAGGAAACGGTTTCCACGGAAGGCGGAAAGCCGGGATCCGGCCAGTTGGGGGCGTGGCGGAGGAAGGGATCCTCCGGGCGGAACCATACGATGCGGTGGCGTGGCGCCAGGGGCTTGATCAGAGGCGCGAGGCCCTGGAGGCCGGCGCCGTTGGAAAGGAGCCAGAGACGGTGGCCCCGGCCCCGCTCGCCCCAGTGGCCCAGGGCGTGGCGCCAGGATTCGGGAGTGGGCAGGGCGGGGTGCTGCTCGGCCAGCTTCTCCAGCACCCGCAGGCCCGCCACGCGGCCCCGCTTGGGGGCGAGGCGGAGGGGGGGGGTGCGGCCATCCCCCGGCACCAGGAGGCCCAGCCGATCCTTGCCCGCATTCATGGTGGCCATGGCGGCCCCGGCGATCTCCAGGGCCCAGCGCAGGGGACTCACCGGATCCCCCAGGAACATGGTGGGATGTGGATCCACCACCAGCCACAGGATCAGCTCCCGGCTGGCCTCGAAGCGCTTGATGACGGGTTCCCCCGTGCGGGCGGTCAGCGGCCAATTGATGGCCCGGGGGTCATCCCCGGGCACGTAGGGCCGGTTCTCCACGAAGGTGAGGCCGGAACCCTTGATCAGGCTGGGATGCAGGCCCTCCGTGCCCCCCCGCAACGCCTTGCGGAGCCGCAGGGGCAGTCGGCGCAGGCGGGCCAGGAAGCGTGTGGGAAGGGGCATGTACCCATTCTTCCACGGGAAGGTGATCCCGAAACGCCGAAGGGCGGCCCGAGGGCCGCCCTTCGCAGTGGCGCGCAGGGATCAAGCCTTGGCGGCTTCGGCCTTGGCGCCCTTCTCCTTCTTGAGGTACTTGTCCACGATCAGGCTGGCTTCCGCAGGGCTCACGGGGCCGTAGACCTGATCATCAACCATGATCACCGGCGCCAGGCCGCACGTGCCCAGGCAGCGGGTGCTCTCCAGAGAGAACAAGCCATCCTTGGTGGTTTCGCCGAACTGGATGCCCAGTTCGTCCATGAGGCGCTGGCTGAGTTTGTCGGCGCCCTTCACGTAGCAGGCCGTTCCCAGGCAGACATTGATGATGTGCTTGCCGCGGGGCTGCAGGCGGAAATAGTGGTAGAACGTCGCAACCCCAGTGACCTTCGCGAGCGGGATCTGGGCCAGCTGGGCCACGGCATGCATCTGCTCCTGCCCCAGGAAGCCGAAGTGGCCCTGGACCAAGTGGAGGATGGCGATCAGTTGGCTCTCGGAGTGGGCCTGCCCGTGGTTGGCTTCGATGAAATCGAGGATGTGCTTGGGCAGCACGGCCTCGCAGGCGGCTTTGACTTCAGCCCAGTTGTCGGTGTTGGCGATGGCGTGGCTCACCGGATCCCCCTCGGCATGCGGGCGTTGTAATGGGTGTGGAGCAGCTCGTGGGCCTTCTCGCCGTTGGGCTGGCCCAGGAACTCGGCGTAGAGGTGCTCAATGGCCGGGTTCTCATGGGAGCGGCGCAGCTGCTTGTGGCTGTCGATGTCGTAGAGCGCCTTGGCGCGGGTGCGGGCGATCTCGGGATCCATGGGATCCCAGTCCAGGGGCGGATAGGGCTGGCCGCCGCCCATGATGCAGCCGCCGGGGCAGGCCATGATTTCGATGAGGTGGTACTTCTTGCCACCGGCCGTGGCGGCATCGAGGATGTGCTTGGCGTTGGTGAGACCGTTCGAAACAGCGATGTTGATCTCGACCCCGTTGATCTTGAGACTGGCCTCCTTGAGGCCCGTGACACCGCGGACTTCGACGAAGTCGAGGGGTCCCAGCTCTTCGCCCGTGAGCTTCACGGCGGCGGTGCGCAGGGCGGCTTCCATCACGCCGCCCGTGGCTCCGAAGATGTCCGCGGCACCGGAACTGACGCCCAGGGGACGGTCGAATTCGCCATCCGGCAGCGCCTCGAAATCGATGCCGTAGGACTTGATCATCCAGCCCAGCTCACGGGTGGTGAGCACGGCATCGGTGTACGGGATGCCGTCGGCCATCGTGTGCTCGGAGCGGCCGGCTTCGAACTTCTTGGCGACGCAGGGCATGATGGCCACCACGTAGATGTCCTTGGGGTCGAGGCCCTTCTTCTCCGCGTAGTACGTCTTGAGAAGGGTGCTCATCATCTGCATCGGGGACTTGCACGTGGAGGTGTGCGGGATCAGCTCGGGGTAGAACTTCTCCAGGAAGTTCACCCAGCCGGGGCTGCAGCTGGTGAGCAGGGGCAGATTCTCCCCCTTCTCCATGCGGCTGAGGAATTCGGTGGCTTCTTCGATGATGGTGAGGTCGGCGCCGAAATTCGTGTCGAACACGGCATCGAAGCCGAGGCGGCGGAGCGCCGTCACCAGCTTTCCGGTCACAGGAGTGCCCATGGGCAGCCCGAACATTTCGCCCATGGTGGCGCGGATGGCCGGGGCGGTGTGGACCACCACGTGCTTCACGTCGCGGGGCAGGGCCAGCGCCTCCCACACGCGCTCCGTGTGGTCCTGCTCCAGGAAGGCGGCGGTGGGGCACACGGCCACGCACTGGCCGCACTGGATGCAGACGGAGTCATCCATGTTCACCAGGTTGGCGGGGCCCACCACAGTGTGGAAGCCGCGTCCGTGCTGGCTGAGGTTGTTCACCCCCTGGACTTCGGCGCACACGCGGACGCAGCGTCCGCAGAGGATGCACTTCTCGGGATTGCGCACCACGGACTTGCCGCTGTCTTCGACGGGATAGCGCTTCCGCTGGCCCTCGAAGTGGCGCTCGCGCACGCCCAGTCGGTAGGCCTGCTTCTGGAGCTCGCAGTTGCCATCGCGCTCGCAGGTCTGGCAGTCCTTTGGGTGGTTGTCGAGGAGCAACTCCACGATGTCGCGCCGGGCCTGGCGGATCTCCGGACTGTTGGTCTGGATGTCCATTCCTTCCCAGACCTCCTGGGAGCAGGCGGTGAGGAAGTGGTTGAAGCCTTTCACCTGGGTCACGCAGACACGGCAGGCGCCTTCGATGCTGAGGTTGGGGTGGTAGCAGAGCCGGGGGATGTTGATCCCGAGCTTTTCGGCGGCCTTGAGGACCGTGGTCCCTGCGGGCACCTGGAGCGGCTCGCCGTCGATGGTGATGTTGATCATCTTGTCGGTCATCGTCTCGTTCCTGGGCTAGGGCGTTGGACTCGGGTCAGATCCGCTCCACCGCGTCGAAGCGGCAGACCTCGAAGCACTGTCCGCACTTCACGCAGCGCTCCTGATCGATGACATGGGCTTCCTTGCGGGTTCCGGTGATGCATTCCACGGGGCAGTTGCGGGCGCAGACCGTGCAGCCGATGCAGGTTTCCGGATTGATCTGGTAGCGGATCAGGGCGACGCACTTCTTGGTGCTGCACTTCTTGTCGACGATGTGTTCGACGTACTCCTCGCGGAAATGCTTGAGGGAGGAGAGGATCGGATTCGGCGCCGCGCGGCCGAGGCCGCAAAGGCTGGTCTGCTGGCAGAGCCGGGCCAGGCGTTCGAGGCGATCCAGATCCGAGAGTTCGCCCTTGCCGCTGGTGATCTTCTCGAGGATCTCCAGCATGCGGGTCGTGCCTTCGCGGCAGGGCGTGCACTTCCCGCAGCTCTCCTCCTGGGTGAAGGTGAGGTAGAACTTCGAGATGTCCACCATGCAGTCCTCTTCGGACAGCACGATCATGCCGCCGGAGCCCATGATGGATCCGGCCTTGGCGAGGGGGTCGAAGTCCACTTCCATGTCCGACCATTTGGCGGGGATGAATCCGCCCGCGGGACCTCCGGTCTGGATGGCCTTCAGCGCCTTGTCGTCCAGTACGCCTCCGCCGATGGTGAACACCACTTCCTTGAGCGGAGTCCCGAGAGGCACTTCCACCAGGCCCGTGTGCTTCACCTTGCCGGCCAGGGCGAACACCTTGGTGCCGCCAGACGCCTGGGTGCCCACCTGGGCAAACCAGTCCCCACCGTAATTAATGATGGCGCTGATGTTGGCGAAGGTTTCCACGTTGTTGATGCAGGTGGGCTTGCCCCAGAGGCCCCGGGTGGTGGGGAAGGGTGGGCGCACCTTCGGCTGGCCGCGCTCGCCTTCGATGGAGCGGATGAGGGCCGTCTCCTCGCCGCAGACGAAGGCGCCAGCGCCCAGGCGGATCTCCAGGTCGAAGCTCCAGCCGGAGCCCATCACGTTCTCGCCCAGCAGGCCCGCCTCGCGGCACTTCCGGATGGCGTTCTCGATGCGCTTGATGGCCAGCGGGTACTCGGCGCGGATGTAGTAGAACCCCTTGCAGGCGCCGATGGCATAGGCGCCGATGATCATGCCTTCCACGATGTTGAAGGGGTCGCTCTCGAGCATGCCGCGGTCCATGAAGGCACCGGGATCGCCCTCGTCACCGTTGCAGACGATGTAGCGCGTCTTCTCCTCGTTGGCGGCCGCGAACTGCCACTTCTTGCCTGTGAGGAATCCGCCGCCGCCGCGGCCCCGGAGCTTGGCCTTGAGCACCTCGTTGATGACCCATTCCGGATCGCTCTTGGAAAGGCTGGTGGCCAGGGCCCGGAAGCCGCCGAACTTGAGGTACTCCTCGAGGCTTTCGGGGTCCACGATGCCGCTGTTGCGCATGGCCACCCGGTTCTGGGCATTGAAGAACTTCACATCGGCGTAGAGGTCGAAGAAGTTCTGGGCGACGGGCTTCTCCTTGATCGCCAGCCGCTCCACGACCTTGCCGGCGAGGATGTGCTGATCGAGGATCTCGTCGATGTCCTTCTCGGTGTAGACCCGGTAGATCACCTTGGAGGGCCGCACGAGGATGTGGGTGGCCTTGCCCTCGGTCTCGCCGGAGCAGGTGCCGAAGCAGCGGTGGGTGTCGATTTTCACAACCCCGCGGCCGATCCCCGCCTCCTTGGCCTTGCTCTCGAAGTAGGTCTTGAGGTTGGCCAGGCGGCCGCAGCGTTGGCCTTCGCAGAAGATCAGCTCGTACTGGTATTCCTCTTCCAGGGAACCATCCAGCGCGTGCTCGGGCAGCAGGATCCCTTTCTGGATGTGGTTGGTGAAGATCTTGTGGACCACCTCCCGGTTGACCCGTTCGTACTTCACGGGAGGCTTGCCGGGGGTCAGCACGCCCACGATGGGCTCCTTGCTGCAGCGGCCCGTGCAACCGGTCTTGTGGATCGCAATGTCTTCGCGCCCCGAGGACTGGATGTGCTTGAGGAACTCGTCCATGACATCCAGAGAGCCGGCGGCGTGTTCGCAGGTGGCGGATCCGATCTGGATCACGGTCTTGCCCGCATCGCCGCGCTCGGCGAGGGTCTGGTCGGCCCGCGCGATCAGCGCCTGGTAGAACTCGGTCACAGGATTGGACATGAGATCTCCATGGTTCCTGGGGCGATCCGGGTCACCCCTTACGGTTGCGATTTATCGATAAAAAAATATCGATTGCAGGTTCGCGTAATCGAGAAAGATTTCGCGATATTGATCCTGCCCTGTCTGCCGCGACATCCGTCGGGGCCGTGGGCCATCCTTGCGGGTTCTTCCTCGCGGGCATCCCGGTCTCCTCGTCGCTTCGAGGCCCCCGGAACGTGTAAAGGGTGGCTGTCCGCTAATGTATTCGGCAACTCGAAGCATAGCTTTGATCTGCATCACATCAACAGGAAAAGGTTTGTTTTCAGGTAAAACCAATGGAAATGGTCGAGAATTTAAAGGCCCCGGAGAACGTGGTCCGGGGCCTTCAAAATCAAGGAGCGTCTTCGAACGCTAAGGGGCCGCAAGGCTCCAAGTTGTTGAGGTGAGAAGGGGCCTCACTGGCGGATGCGAACCCGGTAGGTGAGCGTCGCCTTGCCCTCGGCGGGAACCGTGACCTTGAAGCGGGCCGTGCCGGAGGTCTCCTTGGTGGAGGGATGGCTCTGCTGGAGGAGCTCCCAGTCGCCGGGCATGGGCTCCAGCACGGAGACCGTGATGGCTTCCTTCTTGGCGTTACGGAGTTCCACCTCGAAGGCGCTTTCGAAGGTGTAGTTGTAGCGGCCGGTGCCGCCCAGCTTCTTGAAGTCGGTCTGCTTGCGGTTGGCGGTGATATCGAAGGCTTCGCCCAGCTTCAGGCGCAGGGTTTCGTTCTTGGGCGTGTGGTCGATGCGGTCCTCGCCCACGAACTGGGGGCGCCCTTCGCTGTCCCGCTTGTAGACGCGCACGATGCCCTTGGGCATCGGCAGGCCCAGGTTGGCTTCGGTGCGGTTGTCGAACTCCACGAAGACCCCCACCTTCAGGCGCTGCCCCAGGTCGCCGTAGGCATCGCTGTAGTAGTGGCTCTGCCCCTGCAGCAGGTATTCCTTGCGGGTGGGGATGGAGGAGGCTGAGAGCAGCGCCACCTGCTTGGTCTGGCTCTCCTTGAGGGTCGTGGGGCGGTCCAGGGTGTAGAGGTGGTACTCGAAGAGGCTCTCCTCCTGCATCCGGGGGGCCGCGGGCATGGCCTTGGCTCGGCTCATCATCGCCATTTCGGGCATCGCCGCCTCCCGCGCTCGGTTCACATCCCCGGCCACCAGCTGCAGGGTGGCGTTGGGGTAGGCGGTTCCGCTCTGGTTGGTGAGGGTCACCCAGCCGTTCAGGTCCATGGCCTTCTCGTCGGGGGCCAGGTTGATCACATAGTCGGCCCGCCAGGAAAGGCCGCCCGTCAGGTAGCTGAGCTCCAGCTTCTGGGGCTTCTCAACAGGGCTGTGCAGGCTCACCACCAGGGTGGGGCGGGCCCGCAGGTTGTCCGGGACTTTGGGGAAAATCAGCCGCCCTGGAACGCTGGTTTCGATGCGGTCCGCGAACTGCAGCACGGTGCCGCTGTTGGTGGCCAGCACCGTGGCGGTTTCGCGCACCTCCTTGGCGCCTGCGCCGTCGGCGTTGGGCACCGTGCGCACCACCGTCACCTGCTCGCCCACGTACTTCTCCAGCAGCTTGGCGGGGGTCAGCAGGTCGAAGTCGAAGTTCTGCTCCGCCACCCAGAAATCCTTGGGGCTGGTGAGGTTGCGCAGCAGGGCCGTTTCGGGCCGGATCTGGGCCGAAACCTCCTGGAAGGCCAGGGCCGCCATGCCCTTCGGCAGGCGCACTTCACGCTGATCCTTCACCAGGGCCAGATTGTCGTTGTAGATGGTCACCGCCAGGGCCTGCTGGTCCTTGAGGGTGGTGGGGACCTCCTGGGGCGTCTGGGCCGCAAGGGTGAGGGCGAGGGGAGCGAGGAAGGGGGTTCGCATGGGATCTCCGTTGGGATGGGCGTGGGGCCACGGAAGGGACATGCCGCAGGGGCGGGGTTCCTTTCAATGGGGGGAAGGTTCGTCAGAGAAGGGTAGAACGGCCCGGGGAACCCGGGCCCGGAAACGCAGCGCTTTCTTTCCCCGGGGTGGAAGGGTGAGTTCGAAGTCGAAGCTTCCGGGACCTGCGGAATGCGCCCGGGTTGGAGGACGGAGCGTGGTTCCTGGAGGAAGCTGAAGGCGCAGCAGGATGGGAGCGGGTTCGTTCCGGGCGTTCTCCAGGAACGATTCGCCTTCCAGGTCCAGCCCTTCTGGATCCCAGGCCACGGGCCGCCAGCGGTGCGTGGCGCGCACCCCGGTAGCGGCCCAATCTCCGGGCGACTCCAACAGGGCCTCGGCCCCGACGGGGGTGTCCTCCAGGGAGGTCCAGCCAAGGGGCACTTCCAGGCCCTCCGGCGTGCGGGTACTCATCCAGAAGGCACCCCGGGGCAGGGGTCGGCCCAGGTTGGATGCGGCCGTGTTTGTGAATTCGAGGATCACTTTGGGGGCCTCCCGTTGGGGCTCCATCTGGGGCACCTGCTCCGGGTAGGTCAGGTTGAGGCTTGGTCGGCGTTCCCAATCGCGCGGATCCCGGGGATCCAGGCCGAGACGGCGCATGGCCCAATCCCGGATCCATTCCGAGCCCGGGATCCAGGGGCCGGGCACCCCCCGGCGCGCGGCGGGGTGCTGGAACCATTCCAGGCAGGGCGTCCAGGTGAAGAGGAAGGTCCGCCGCAGGGGG